>JBILPX010000171.1:0-6753 GCA_044373565.1 Roseomonas sp. | reverse complement strand
CGCTTCGCTGATCTGCTGACCGATGTGCCTTCGGATGAGCGCGCTTCCATCGCCTTCCACCGCCGCTTCGTGGCCGAGGAGGTGGATCGCTGGCGGCCCATTATTGAGGCCGCCGGCGCTTATGCGGATTAAGCCGGTAGGGGGCGTGATCCGGTAAGCCGGGTCACGCCTTTTGAGCTGGCGACTACTCAGCCGCCGCCTTTTCTTCTTCTTCGGTCACATCACCGGAGAGCATTTTCTCAGATAGTATGACTGATTGGCCGCGAATACGCTGTTCGATGGAGGCTGCCATCTCCGGATGTTCGCGTAGGAAGTTCTTGGCGTTTTCACGCCCCTGGCCGATGCGCTGACTGTCGCAGGAGAACCAGGCGCCCGATTTCTCGACAATATTGGCCTTCACGCCAAGATCAATCAATTCACCAAGCTTGCTGATACCCTCGCCATACATGATGTCGAATTCCACCTCTCGGAAGGGGGGCGCCACCTTGTTCTTCACTACCTTCACACGGGTGTGGTTACCCGTCACCTCATCACGATCCTTGATGGCGCCGATGCGGCGGATTTCCATCCGAACTGACGCGTAGAATTTCAGCGCATTGCCGCCCGTGGTGGTTTCCGGATTGCCGAACATCACCCCAATCTTGAGGCGGATCTGGTTCAGGAAAATCAACAGCGTATTGGATTTGGAAACCGAACCCGTGAGCTTGCGAAGCGCCTGCGACATCAGCCGCGCATGCAGCCCGACATGGGTATCGCCCATTTCGCCTTCCAATTCCGCCCGCGGCACCAGGGCTGCGACAGAATCGACCACGAGCACGTCAATCGCGCCGGACCGCACCAGCGTATCGGCGATTTCAAGCGCCTGTTCGCCGGCATCGGGCTGGCTGATCAGCAGGTTGTCCACATCAACGCCAAGCTTCCTGGCATAGCCAGGGTCGAGCGCATGTTCCGCATCCAAAAAGGCGCAAGTGCCGCCGCGCTTCTGCGCTTCCGCAATGACATGCAAAGCGAGCGTCGTTTTGCCTGAGGATTCCGGCCCGTAGATTTCAATAATGCGCCCCTTTGGCAAACCGCCAATGCCAAGTGCCAGATCAAGCCCAAGTGAGCCTGAGGATATAACCTCAATATCCCCCTGCAAGGATTGCTTGGCGCCAAGGCGCATGATGGAGCCCTTGCCGAAGGCCCTTTCGATCTGGCTGAGCGCTGCGTCGAGCGCTTTTCCCTTATCCATGCCCTATCCCCGATGCTGTTGAGTAACTTGAGGTAATTTCAACCATAACGCGATTTTGGTCGCAACTACCACAACTCATGGCAGGGAGACCAGAAAATTCGTCAGCGCCCGGCTACAAGGCCCTGAGGCCTCGATTCGGTGCAAGGGAAAGATGCCGGAGCGTTAGGGGTTTGGCAAGAACAAAAATAGAACATTTATAGGTTTAGGGCCACGAATTAGGCCTTGGCCCCGCCATGCCATTCCGCGATCTGGGTTTCCTGCCGCAGACGCAGGCGACGAAAATCAAGTGCAGAAAAGAGATCTTCAAGATCTAGGGCATCAGATTGGGCCGGCACAGGCAAGGTGCTGCGCGCTTCTTCCATGAAGCGAAGGCGCAGCGCCTGTGGCCCGTCCAAATAGGCTTCTTGCCACCATTGCAGAATGCGCGGCTTTGCCTCGGCAAGCTTGGTGGCACCGACGATTAGCTCGCGCTTGCTGTTACGA
This sequence comes from Roseomonas sp., assembly GCA_044373565.1. Classification (GTDB taxonomy): domain Bacteria; phylum Pseudomonadota; class Alphaproteobacteria; order Acetobacterales; family Acetobacteraceae; genus Neoroseomonas. The sequence continues at coordinate 5,039 of JBILPX010000171.1, read as the reverse complement.
TTGACCGTGGGTGCGGCCGGCAGAAGGTTCCATAAATCGCCGCAGGGCCACGCTGACCAGGGCAGGCAATGGTCAATATCAAGCGCTGTCTTGCGCAGCCCTTGGCCAGACCAGACACATGCTACCGCGGTGCCGCGATCAAGCCGCGCCTGCGCAAGCTTGCGAACAAAAAGCGTGTCACGTTCAGGCTCCAGCCAGCGCAAGGCGGCCATGACATCATCCGCCGGCAGGTGGCGTCCGGCCCCTTCAGCGTATTGCTTCGTCAGGCGCACCCATTCGGCAACCAGCATGGGCTCGATCCAGGCGGACATGCGCCGCAGCGCTTGCCAAATACCCAGCGGCACCAGTGTGGTGCCATATTCCCACAGCAAGCTAACTTCTATTTGCAGTGCCGATTGCGTCTTCGGCATACGCCCGTAGCTGGTCGGGAAAACCGGTTGATCATCGGCAAAAGTTAAATGTGTTGCCGGCATGGTGGCAATCAACCGCGCGGCATCCCCAAGTGCCTTGCGCAAGGCTTCGCCAAAATGCCCGTCGAATCTGGCGCCCAGCCTTAGTTCAAAAGCTGCCAAGGGTTGCAAGGCACGGAAGGCATCTTTGACAAAGCCCATGCTACCACCTGGAAGCTGTGGCATGCCGCCTTCTTCCAGCGGCTTGAACATGCGTATCCAGTAAAGCGCAATCAGTCCTAGGGGCAGTTCGACAGACTCCCCTGCATCGCGCGCGATATTGGGCGAGGTATCGGCAATGCGCGCCAGGCAGCGCAGTAGTGCGAGTTTATAGGTCGCGGATTTCTCCTGCCGCAGAATGACGCCGCGTAACAATGGCAACGCGCCCGCGCCATCATCGGGCAGATCAAGGATAACAGTTTGCCAGCGTATATCCGCTCTGCCTTGTTGGTCTTCGCGCCTTTCGGTCGCGACACGCAGCGCAAGGCCGTGATCAAGTCCAAGCCGCTCAAGCTCCATCGCATTTACCGGCCACATGGGCCGGTCATCCGGCGCGGGGCCGTGGCGCAGCGTCATCATGATGCGGCCGCCCGGCTTCAGCAGCGTGACCAGTTTGCGCATCGCACGCGCGCGTTCTTCAGGCCTGACATGCTGCCAAACGCCGCTCAGCCAGATCAGATCAAAGCCGAGGCCCAATTGGTGAATGCTAATCAAGCCGGGTAGGCGATCATCCACCCAGCGAATGCGCGCATCCGTGTGTAAGCGTCCAGCTTCTTCGCGGAGAGCCTTTGCCGGTTCTGCCGCAATCACCTCCCAGCCATGATTGGCAAACCAGGCTGCATCGCGCCCGCTGCCCGCGCCGACGTCCAGAACCAAACCTGGCGTAGATGGCAGAAAGGGCAGAGCGTCGGCGTGAATCTCTTCAAAGCCGAAAGCCTCATAGGCTGCGGTGAATTCGCGAAAGCCGCGATTGTAGGGGCTGATTGTGTCCCAGGCCATGTAAAGTGACTATGCCGCAAAACCCGCTGCGGCACATCATCAAAGCTTGGGCCTTGGGCGCTATGCTTGGTCGTAGCCCCCCTACCCCGCTGCGCGAATCCCCCGGCTGCGGATCACCTCGCCCCATTTGCCGAGCTCCCGCGTCCAATACGCGTCAAACTCCGCCGGGCTATCGCCAAGCGGCTCTGTCCCTTGCGTGATCATTTGCTGGCGAAAGGCCGGGTCATCCACCGCCGCGCGCACCGCGCCGGCCAGCCTTTCCACCACCACACTCGGCAGACCCGCTGGCCCCATCAGCGCCATATCAGTCGAGGAATCAAAACCCGCGACGCCCGATTCCGCCAACGTCGGCAATTCCGGCAAAAGCGATGACCGTGTCGCGGTGCCCACCGCCAGCAATTTCAGCGTGCCCGCGGCGCGATGCGGCAGGGAAGATACCGCATCAATGAAGGACATTTGCGTCTCACCAGCCACCACGGCCTGCATGGAAGGCGCGCCACCACGATACGGCACATGCAGCATCTTAAGCCCCGCAATCGCCATCAGCATTTCACTCGCCAAATGGCTTGATGCGCCAATCCCGGCTGAGGAGAAGGAAACTTGTTCTGGCCTGGCCCGCACATAGGCCAGGAATTCCGCGATAGTATTCACCGGCAAGCCAGGATGCACGCATAGCGCCTGCGGCGTGCGCCCCACCAGGCTGATGCCCGTAAAGCCCGCGCGATTATCATAAGGCAGCGGGCTGATCAGATGGGGCGCGATGGCATAGGTGCTGTTCGTCGCAAATAGCAGCGTATAGCCATCAGGCCGCGCGCGCGCGACAGCGCCATGCCCAATCGTGCCGGAAGCGCCAGCGCGATTATCCACAACGAATTGCTGCCCGAAAGCTTGGCTGAAACGCTGCGCGAAAAGCCGCGCCATGGTGTCTGAAGAACCACCTGCCACCCAGGGATTGATGATCTGCACCGGGCGCGCGGGCCAAACCTCCTGGGCGGTGGCAGTGCGAAGCGCGGGCGTGGCGAGCAGCCCGGCCAGAACCACACGGCGTTGGATGGAATGCATGGAAGCCTCCTTCAGATTTGACCTAATTCAATGACCAGATTGCGGTGCTTGTCCACGGAAACCTGCGCCCCTGGCGGGATGACGCAGGTTGATTCGCGTTCTTCCACCAGCGCCGGCCCCGCGAAAGCTGCCCCTGGCGCCAGCCGATACCGGTCATAAACCGCGCAATCGCACCAGCCATGGCCTTCAAACAGCGTGCGCCTTATGCCGCGCTGCGCTTCGCCTGCCTCTGCTTGTTGCGCGCCTTCCATGGCGATATCGCGCCCCGGTGCGGAAGCCGCGAGCCGCCACGTCAGCGCTTCAATCGGCAGCCCATCCAGCGCGCGGCCGAAGCGTTCCCGATAGGCAACAAGGAAATTCTCCGCGATGGCGGCGACATCATCCTGTCCCGGCGCAAGGCTTGGCATAGGCACGGGGATTTCAAAGCCCTGGCCGACATACCGCATATCCGCCGCCGGCTTGTAGATAATATCAGCAGGATCAGCGCCGGCGCCCAGCAGCAGGCCGCGTGCTTCCACGACCATTTCAGCATAAAGCGCGGCGATTTTCGCCCAATCCAGCTTTTCCAACCGCCCAACCAGGCTGCGGACCAAATCAGTCGCGGGTGGGGCCACCAGAAAGCCAATCGCGGAAGCAACACCGGCGCCAAGCGGCACCAGCACGCGCTTGATCTTGAGCAGCCGCGCCAAATCACACGCATGCACCGGCCCCGCACCACCAAAGGCAATCAGCGTAAAGCGGCGCGGATCGCGGCCCTTTTCGGCCATATGCATCCGGGTTGCCGCCGCCATGGTCTCATCCACAATGCGGCGAATGCCAAGCGCGGCATCATCGGCACTTACGCCCAGTTTTGCGGAAAGATCACCACTCACGGCGCGCGTCACGGCGGGCAGATCAAGCGCCATTTCGCCACCCAAGAAATAGGCGGGATCAAGCCGGCCAAGCACCAGATCGGAATCGGTGACGGTGGGCTCAACACCGCCGCGCCCGTAGCAGATCGGGCCCGGCTTGGCGCCCGCACTTCGCGGGCCAACCTTCATCAGCCCGGAAGCCGGATCAACCCGCGCGATGGAACCACCACCGGCGCCGATTTCGATCATATCCACCACGGATACCTTCAGCGGCAGGCCGGAACCCTTCTGGAAGCGCCGCACACGCCCCGCCTCGAAATCGAATTTGCGGTCCGGCGCGCCATTCTGGATCAGGCACATCTTGGCCGTGGTGCCGCCCATGTCGTAGGAAATCACCTGATCCAGCCCAGCGCGTTGCGCGAGCCATGATGCCGCCATTGCACCCGCAGCCGGCCCGCTTTCAATCAGGCGGATCGGGTAATCCTTTGCCTCCTGCACTGAAGCAATGCCGCCGCCCGAGAGCATCACATAAAGCGCCCCCGTCACGCCCATCGCGGCGAGGGTTGCTTCAAGCTTCGCCAGATAGCGCTGCATGCGTGGCTGCACATAGGCATTGGCGCAGGCCGTGCTGATTCGTTCAAATTCGCGGATTTCTGGCGCCACTGAGGAAGAAAGTGTCATGGCCAGATCAGGATAAAGCCCGCGAATCACCTCCGCCGCGCGGCGTTCATGGCGCGGGTCGCGCCAGGCATGCAAAAAGCCAATCGCCAGCGCTTCAACCTTCTCAACCTCCACCAATTGGCGCGCGGCGGCGATCAGCGCGGCCTCATCCAAGGGCAGCAGTATTTGGCCTTGAACATCCAAGCGTTCGGGTACTTCCAGGCGCAAATGGCGCGGCACCAAACTGGGCGGTGCTTCCAGGAAAAGATCGTATAAATCATAGCGGGTTTCGCGCCCGATCTCGATGGAATCGCGGAAGCCATCAGTGGTGAGCAAGCCCACTTTGCAGCCGGTGCGTTCAATGATGGTATTCGTCACCAGCGTCGTGCCATGCACAATACTGTGCAAATCACCGGGCTTCAGGCCGGTTTCTTCCAGCAAGCGCGCAATGCCGGCGATAATCGCTTCCGATGGATCATCCGGCGTCGTCAGCCGCTTGCCGGTCGCCACCACATTGCGCGCTGGATCATGCAACACGAAATCGGTGAAGGTGCCACCGACATCAACGCCGATACGTGCTGTGGCACTCATGGCTTGGCTCCGTAATCACGTGTGGCGCCTTGGGCAGAGACATAGCCATCGCGAATATCCGCGGCCAATGCCTCGGGATCACGCGTTGCGGGGTCTCCATAACCGCCGCCACCAGGATAAAGCAGCGTCACCCGCGTGCCAGGTGCCACCGTGGTGCGGGATTTCGGGTGCGGGCGCGTGCCATCATCAAAGGCAATCACCGCCGCACCGCCAGCCGCACCGCCCAAGACGCCCTGCGCCGGATGATCGCGCCGGTCAGAAAGCAGCGAAAGCCGCACCTCATCTGGGGCGCGCACTTCGATTTCAACTTCCTGCCCAAGCCCGCCACGGAAGCGCCCAGCGCCGCCGGAATCCGCGCGCAGTCTTTTCTTCCACACAACCAAGGGTGCCACACTCTCATAAGCCTCAATCGAACCTGCACCGACAT
>JBILPX010000170.1:0-6756 GCA_044373565.1 Roseomonas sp. | reverse complement strand
TCCAGGCCCAGGCCATTCCGACCGTGCTGGAAGGGCGAGACCTTTTGGGCATTGCCCAGACCGGTACTGGCAAGACCGCGGCCTTTGCGCTGCCCTTGCTGCATAAGCTTGCCCTGCTGAAGGGCCGCCCCCCGCGCGGTGGCTGCCGCGTACTGGTGCTGAGCCCCACGCGCGAATTGGCGACGCAAATCGCCGAAAGCTTCCGCACCTATGGCAAGCATCTCGGCTTTTCCATCGCCACCATTTTCGGCGGTGTTGGCTTTGGCGGTCAGCGCCAAGCCCTTGGCCGTGGCATTGATGTGCTGGTGGCGACCCCTGGCCGCTTGCAGGACCATTTGGAACAGGGTTCCGCGCGGCTCGATCATGTCAGCACCCTGGTATTGGATGAGGCGGACCAGATGCTCGATAAGGGCTTCCTGCCGGCCATTCGTCGCCTGATCCGCGCCGTGCCGGCGGAACGTCAGACGCTGTTCTTCAGCGCCACTATGCCGGTGGAAATCAACCGCCTGGCGGATGAAATGCTGAAATCGCCTGTGCGCGTGGCGGTGGCGCCGGTGGCGGCCACGGCTGAAAAAGTGGCGCAGCGCGTCATTCACGCTAATCAACAGGATAAGCGCCGCGTGCTGGCGGAATTGCTGCGTGGTGAAGGTGTTGGCCGCGCGTTGATTTTCAGCCGCACCAAGCATGGTGCGGACCGAATTGTGAAGCAATTGGATCAGGATGGCATCAGCGCCAATGCGATCCATGGCAACAAGTCTCAAAACGCGCGTGAAGCCACCTTGGCTGCCTTCCGCGATGGTCGCGCGCCTGTGCTGGTGGCGACTGATATCGCCGCGCGCGGTATTGATGTGGATGGCGTGACCCATGTGATTCAGTTTGATTTGCCGGAAGTGCCGGAAACCTATGTGCACCGCATTGGCCGCACCGCGCGCGCGGGCGCGGCGGGGATTGCGATTGCACTCTGCTCCGGCGAAGACCGCGACAAGCTGCGCGCGATTGAAAAGCTGATCCGGGTCGCGATTCCGGCGGACGATCGCCGCAATGGTGAGGCAGAAGAACCAGCAGCAGCCCGGCCGCCGCGCCAGCATCGCCAGCAGCGTGCGGAGCAAAAGCCGCGTCAGCCGCAGGAGCAGCAGCGCCCGCGTCGGCCATCCGCCCCGGCCCGTAGTGGTGGTGGTGGCGGTGGCGAAGCGTCGCGTCGCCGCGCTGGCACTGCCCCCGGTTCGGGGCAATTTGGGCGTTTGCCGCGCTGAAGCATTTCCGCGCCAAGTGAAATCACTTGGCGATTCGGGAAATGCGATCAATCAACAGCTCAGAGCATAGCTACTGCGCGCATGCGTGGCGGAGATGCTCTGAGCGCCTTCAAGCGCCATAAGGCAGATAGGAAGACGCTGCCTATGCCGGCGCCAGGTTCAGCCGGCGCAACAGCGCGCGTTCATCATCCATTGTCTGGCGCATCGCCTCGCGATAGGCAGGGCCATCCAGCAGCATGAGTGGCTGGTTGACGCGTTCCAGAAATTGCAGATGCGCCGGGTCTTGCGCGGCGGCGGTGAAAGCCTCGGCCAATATGCGCACCACGCCGGGGTCCATGCCGCGCGGACCAATCAGCCCGCCCGGGCTATCCACCACGATATCCAAGCCCTGTTCTTTCAGTGTTGCCACTTGCGGAAAACTTTTGGCGCGGGCTGAGGTATAAATCGCGAGCAGGCGCAATTGCCCCGCTTCCACCATGGGCGCCCAGCCCGATGCTTCCGAGGCAAAATCAATCTCTCCGCCAAGCAGCGCGCGCAGCGTGTCCGACGTGCCGCGATAGGGCACATGGGTCCAGCTCAAGCCGCGTTGAAAGCCGATTCGTTCCACCACCAGATGCTGCGTTGAACCAATACCAAGCGTGCCGAAATTGAGCTTGCCCGGATTGGCGCCTGCGTAAGCGAGCAGTTGGTCAAGGCTCTGCCAGGGAGAATCCGCGCGCACCACGAGCCCCATGACGAAGCCAGTGAGTTGCAGGATATAAGTCAGATCATTGATCGGATCATAAGGCGGGCGGGGATTGATCAGCATTTGCCGCACCACACCGACATGCATTTGCGAAATCGTATAGCCATCGGGCCGCGCTTCCTGCAGTGCCATCGCACCAAGAATGCCTGATGCGCCGCCGCGATTTTCGACTACCACCGGCTGGCCCAGGCTGCGCGATGCGTGATCCGCCATGATGCGAAAGCCGATATCCGCCGGCCCGCCCGCAGCCCAGGGAATGATCAGGCGAATGGGCCTTTCTGGAAAGCGCGTCTGTGCCAGTGCGGGCATGGCGAGCAATGCCGAAGCGCCAAGCGCCGCACGGCGGGTGAGTTCAGCCATTTTCTTGAGCCTCCATTGAGTAGCGCAGTTTGGGCGCGAAAATCGCGGTGCTGCAAGGGCCAGATTTATCCTGGCAGGCGTAGCCCAAGCCGTTCCAGTCGCGGCAGCACTTCCTGCACGAAATAGGGAATTTCCTTGAGGTAATCGAGGAAAGCAATGGTGCAGCCGGCAAGCCCTGTCGCACTCATGCGCGCCATTTCATCGGCAATGTCATCAGGCGTGCCGACAAAAGGGTAGGAACCGGGATAGGCGCCATCGAATTTGAAGCGGCCTTCACGGGTGAAGCGGTTTTCAAAGGGCCGCGCTATTTGTTGTCCTGGCGTGCCCACCACGGCGCCGCGATTGTTCCGATAATAAGCCTGGCCCGCCGTATCCGCCATTTCTTCTGCGAAATAATGGAAGAATTCCTCAGCCTCCCGCCTTGTTGGGCGGCAGACCACATGGCCCATGGTGAAAACGCCAATCTGGCGCTGATAGCGCGCCATATGTTGGCGGACATCTTCAAGCAGCGCTGGCACCTGGCCCAATTCCGTCACGTTCAGGAACAGCACATCTGCCGCCTGAGAGGCAAAGTCCCGCCCCGCCGGCGAAAACCCCGCCGACATGACGGGTGGCCAGGGGCGTTGCACGGAAACCGGATTGGTATGGCAATTCTTGAGCTTGAAAAACTCGCCATCCCAATCGAATTCCGGCCCACCCGCCAGCATTTTCGACCAAATGCGGAACCATTCAAGCCCATGCTGATAGCGCTTATCCTGCTGAATGGTGACGCCGTGCAGATCAAATTCCGCCTGGTTCCAGCCGCAGACGATATTGAGCCCCGCGCGCCCATGGCTCACGTGATCAATCGTCGCAATCGCCTTGGCGCCGAAGGCGGGGGTGACGACCGGCACATGCACGGTAGAAAAGATCGCTATACGTTTCGTGATCGCGGCGAGGGCCGCGCCATGCGTGAGCGTCTCAAGGGATCGGCCATAGATATTCGCATCCCCCTGATAGCCGCGCCATTTCGCGACCGGCAGAATGAATTCAAGGCCCGCCGCATCGGCGATTTGCGTCATCGCCGCAATGTCATCCCAATCAGCCTTCCAGCGTTCCGGCGCGCGGCTCATGGTCAGACCGCCATCGCAATTGGCGCTGAAAATGCCAAGCTTGAATTTATTCGGGCCGAAAAGCGGGTTTTGCGCCCGCGCATCCTGTTCCATGGCGTTTCCTCTTCTGGGTCAGTCTGCGGCGTGGCCATGCGCCCGGCAAGGTGTCGGGAATGATTGCAACCTGCCCTGGGATCGGGATTGATTTCGCCTAACAGCAAGGGGAAACATCATGACCGCTTGGCCCAATACCGCCCGCCTGGGAGAGCCCGCCGATACCGCAAGGCCATGGCATTCTCTAAGCCTCAAATGAAATCCGCTTTGCGCCGCCGTGCCTAATAGGCCATGCTGCCGGTCTCAAAAGGGGCATTGTGACCCCAAAGCAAGGGAGGTTTTATTGATGTACCGTCGTCGTCTTCTTGCGCTGACCGCGCTTTCACCCCTCGCCGCGCCTGCCATTCTGCGCGGCGCCGCAAGCCCAGCCGCAGCGCAGGCGCCCTGGCCCAATCGGCAAATCCGCATGATCATCCCCTGGCCGCCGGGGCAGGCAACGGATGTGGTCGGGCGGCTGGCCGGGATGCGCCTATCCGAACGTCTGGGCCAGGTGGTGGTGCCGGAAAACCGCCCCGGCGCGGGCGGGCAGATCGGCACGGATTTGGCGGCGAAGGCGCCGCCGGATGGGCATGTGATTCTCTCGGCCTCCATCGGGCCAATCTCCTTCAGCCCGCTGGTGCAGCGCACGCCCTATGATGCGGAGCGTGAATTGGCGCCGGTGGTCATCTTCGGCATCGCGCCCTTCATGCTGCTGGTGAAGCCGGATTTCCCGGCGCAGGATTTGCGGAGCTTCATGGCGCTGGTGAAGGCCAATCCCGGCAAATACAACTACAATTCATCAGGCATTGGCGGCGCGCAGCATCTGGTCTGTGCGCTATTTCTCGCGAAGGCCGGGCTTGATGCGCTGCATGTACCATTTCAGGGTAGCGGGCCGGCGCTCGCGGCACTGCTCGGTGGCCAGGTGGATTTCGGCTTTGACACGCCCGCCGCGGCGGGCCGCCTGGTGCGCGATGGGCAACTTCGCGCACTTGGGCTCAGCACCGGCAAGCCATCGGCGCAGGTACCGGGTATTCCGCCGGTCGCCGCCGTGGGCGGGCCGGCTGATTATGATGTCGGTGGCTGGAATGGGTTGATGGTGCCAGCCGGCACGCCGCGCCCAATCATTGATCGCATCTTCACGGAAATCCGCGATGGCATGGCGGTGCCGGAAGTGCGCCAGCGTTATGAGTCCGTGGGCTTTGACGTTGACCCGATGGGGCCAGAGGCCATGCTGCAACATATGCGCAAGCTCTGGGCTGAATTCGGCCCGCTGATCCGGCAATTGGGAATCAGGGCGGAATAGCGCTGCATTAGACCCCCAATTCGCCAAGCATAATCGCTTCAACCTCAGCTCCAGCAGGCAAGGCGGGGGCGAAGGGCGCGCGCAGTACCAGCGCATCGGCGCGCGCCAGCGTGGCCAACATGGAACTATCCTGCACCGGGAAGGGGCGCACCGTGATGTGCCCTTCGGCGTCGGCCTCAAGGCTTGCGCGCAGGAAATCGGCGCGGCGGTCATTCTCAGCCAAGGGTGCGGCACAGATCACGCGCCGGCTTGGCGTTGGCGCGCCAGGCAGGCCAGATAGTCGCGCCAGCGCCGGCAACAAGAAAATAATGGCGCAAACCAGCGCCGAGACCGGATTACCCGGCAGCCCCAGCACGGGCACGCGCCCAAGCCGCCCCCAGATCAAAGGCTTGCCGGGCCGCATGGCTATTTTCCAAAAGCCCAGTTCAAAACCCTCATTGCCCAGCGCCTGCTGGATCAGATCATGGTCGCCAACACTGGCGCCACCCGTCGTCACCAGCATGTCATAGGCTTGGGCGGCGGCGGCGATATCGGCAATGGCGCTGGCATCATCGGGGGCGATGGGCAGTACGATTGGTTCTCCGCCCCCGGCGCGGATCAAAGCGGCCAGGGCATGGGCATTGGAGCTGACAATGCCGCCGGGCGGGATGGGGTCTCCGGGGAGTGCGATTTCATCCCCGGTCGCCAGAATGCCGATACGCGGGCGCCGATGCACGGCAAGCCAAGGATTATTGCTGGCCGCCGCAAGGCCGATATCGCGTGCCGTCAGGCGCCGGCCTTGCGCCAAAAGTGTTTCACCCTCGGCGAAATCCAGGCCGCGCTTGCGTACCCAGCGCCCCGCTGTGACGCTTTCCTTGACCAAAACAGCGCCATCGGCGGCTTCGGCATCTTCCTGCAACAGGATCGAATCCGCCCCTTCGGGCAAGAAGCCGCCGGTGAAAATACGCACCGCCTGACCAGGGCCAACTGACCCGACGAAGGGATGCCCCGCCGGGGCCGCGCCAATCACGGCAAGCCTGGCACCCAAAACGCCATCCGCCGCGCGCAAAGCATAGCCATCCATGGCGGAAACATCGGCGGGCGGCTGCGTGAGGCGCGCGAGCACGGGCCGCGCCAGCACGCGTCCTGCCGCTTCGGGCAAGGCGATGGTCTCGGCGGCGGTGGGCGTCAGCGACGCCAGGATGCGCGCGCGGGCTTCTTCAACCGGCAGCAAGCCGCCCTTCTCAGCCACCGATGAACTCGCCCGATTTGCCGCCGGCCTTATGCACAAGGCGGATATCTTCAATCCGCATGCCGCGATCGGCTGCCTTCACCATGTCATAGACCGTGAGTGCGGCGATGCTGACGGCCGTCAGGGCTTCCATCTCCACCCCCGTTTTGCCGGTCAGGCTGACGGTCGCTTCGATCACAATGGCGTCATCGCCTTCCGGTTCCAGATCAACCGAAACTTTCGAAATCATCAACGGATGGCACAGCGGAATAAGGTCCGAAGTGCGCTTGGCGGCCATGATGCCGGCAAGCCGCGCCACACCCAGCACATCCCCCTTGCCGGCGCGGCCTTCGCGAATAAGCTTCAATGTTTCCGGCGCCATCACAATGCGCCCGCGTGCGGTGGCCGTTCGCGCTGTCTCGGCCTTGGGGGAGACATCCACCATGGCCGCGCGGCCCGCGGCATCAAAATGCGTGAGCCGTGGCGTGCTCAGGACACGTCCACCAATGCGCGCGCGGCGGAGGCCACATCCGCCTGGCGCATCAGATGCTCACCCACCAGAATGCAGCGCGCCCCGGCGGCGGCCATGCGGCGCACATCATCAGGGGTACGAATGCCGCTTTCGGCGACCGGCAGGCGATCCGCCGGGACCAGGGGCACCAAGGCTTCGCTGGTCGCAAGGTCTGTCTGCAAGCTCCGCA
>JBILPX010000169.1:0-6770 GCA_044373565.1 Roseomonas sp. | reverse complement strand
AATCGGGCCGCGCAACACAAACGTGACGCAGGACGGGTCTTTTTTGAGCCAATGGCGCGCATATGCGCGCTCAACCCGATCAATACCGGTTGGCATGGGGCGCCATGCGCCGAAGATCAACCGCGAAACATCGAGGAATAACCTCAAGCTTTCTTCCCTCAACAGCGCTGGCGATCTGAACAAGATAAATGTGTAATGCAAGCTGACATTGATTTCAATTCACAAAAGGGTCTCCTGGGGGAGCGTAGGCTGTTACAAAGGTTCGACTTGCCCATAAATACGTAAAGTCACCGTCAAACTTCTGGGGCGAAGATAGCGTAAATCGGCTCGGCGCCATAAGGGTTAATCATGCAAGAATTTCTCTCTAGGCAAGCGAAGGGCGAGAAAATGACAATCTGGCTACGTCCAGCCACGGCTGCCGCCATTGAAGCCCGTCTGGAAAATAGCCTGCCCGGCGCCTTTGGAATCCGGATCCTGGAAGTAGGAGCGGATTTTATCCGCGCTGAAATGCCGGTGGATCGGCGCCATGTACAGCCCTATGGCATATTGCATGGGGGAGCCTCGGTCGTGCTTGCCGAAACTTTGGGCAGTATCGCCACCACCCTGACCCTGCCCGAAGGCCAGCATGCCGTGGGGCTTGAGGTGAACGCGAACCACGTCTCCGCCGTGCCGGAGGGGGAGACCGTCACCGCGCTGTGTCGCCCGCTCCATCTCGGCCGCCGCACCCAGGTCTGGCAGACGGAGATCCACCGGCCCAATGGCAAGCTTGCTTGCGTCTCGCGGCTCACCACCGCGGTGCTGGACCGCAAGGCCGACTAGGCTGGGCTTGTCTGCGCCGGCGCGGCCCTGCCGCCTCAGCAAAGCGGGGCATGGCGTGATGTGGCAAAACAGGTCACGCTTTGGTGCCGGCCGCGCAAGCCGCCGTTGACATAAGGGGTATCGGAAACAGAATGCCCCGCTCACCGTCTTTTGGAATATATTTGGAGATGTGATGACCTTGGATCATGTGATTGAAACACTGAGCGCCGAAGCATCAGGGGTGGCGGCATGAAGCCGCGTGTTGCCGTGATTGGTACGGGGGGCACCATCTCCTCCATGGGGACGGGCCCGCTCGATATCCTTGATTACCTTGCCAATGGCACTGTGCTGGATGTGCATGGGCTGCTCGCGCGCATCCCCGAGGCAGCGCTGGTCGCCGATGTTGTGCCGGTGCCCTTCCGCGCCATTCCCTCCACGCAATTGGCCTGGCCGGAATGGAAGGAATTGCTGGGGCTTTGCCATAAGCTTGCCGCCCAAGACCCGCAGCTTGCTGGCATTGTCATCACGCATGGCACGGCAAGCCTTGAGGAAACCGCCTATTTCCTTTCGCTCACGCTGAAGATTTCCATCCCCGTGGTGCTGGTGGGCGCGCAGCGCCCGGCATCTGCGCTTTCGGGCGATGGGCCGATGAATATGGTCAATGCCATTCGCGTGGCGGCCGATCCGGGCGCACGGGGCTTGGGCGCGCTGGTGCTGCTGAATGATGAAATTCAGGCAGCGCGCGATGTGACGAAAACCTCCACACTGCGGATGCAAACCTTCCGCACTGCGGATTTCGGGGTGCTTGGCCATGCGGATGGCGATATGATTGCCTGGTACCGCAAGCCCATCCGCAAGATCGCGCCCGATACGGAATTTGATGTGCGCGGGCTTGATGCGCTGCCGCGCGTTGATATCGCCTATTGCTATGCCGGGGCGGATGGCGCGGCGATTGATGCCTTTGTCGCTGCTGGCGCCAAGGGGATTGTGACCGCAGGCTTCGCGCCTGGCTATGTGACGCCGGCCATGGTGAAGGCGGGTGAGGCAGCGGTGGCTGCCGGCGTGAAGCTGGTGCTTTCCAGCCGCGCTGGATCAGGGCGCACCTTCCGCACGCAACGCGGCGACAAATCCGGTTTTATCAGTGCCGATAACCTCACCCCGCAAAAGGCGCGCATCTTGCTCTCACTCGCGCTGACCAAGGGGCTGGATAATGATGGCATAAGGCGCGTCTTCGCGACTTATTGAAAATGGGGTCGGGCAAAGCCGCCGTGCCGGAACGCGCCTGGGTGCGTTTGCCATCCGGGCGGCGGCTGGATTTGCTCTCCCCCACCCCGTTCGATTGGACGGATGAGGATCTGGCCACGGGGCTTGCGCGCACTTTTCGCTGGGGCGGGCATTCCATTTGGCCAGAACCGCTTTCGGTCGCGCAACACGCGCTGTTCGTGCTGCAACTCCGCCGCCAGCGCACGCGAAACTGGCTGACGCCGCCTGAAGAGTTGCGCGAATTGCTGCATGATGCGGATGAGGGATTGATCAATTTTGACTGTATCTCACCGCTGAAGCCCTTTTTGGGGGAGCGTTTCGCGGCCTTGCAGGCAAGCCTTTCAGCGGCGGTGGCGCTGCGCTATCGCCTGCCGGCCTGGGGGGTGGAAGACAAGCGCGCGCATAAGGCCGCTGACATTGCCGCCGCCGCGGCTGAAGCGGTGCATGTCGCCGGTTGGACGGAAGCGGAAATGCGCGAAACGCTGGGTATTCGCGCGGCCGTTTTGGCGCGCGACCCGCTGGCCGCGCGCTATGGTGGGGAAGCTTGGCGCCCCTGGCCGCCTGGGCTGGCGGCGGAGCGCTTCCTGACAGAACTCGCTCAGCTACAGGTGAAGATCGGCTGACCTCACTCCCGCGGAATGCCCGCCTTTTCGATCACATCGCGCCACAGCGGCACTTCGCGCGCAATGCGTTGCGCCAAAGCTTCAGGGCCTTTCGGGTTCAACGTGAAGCCTGCGCCGAGCAAGCGATTTTTCGTCTCAGATTCATTCAGCAGCGTAATCGCCACTTGCGCGCAACGGTCCAGAATGGCCTGCGGCGTACCGGCAGGTGCCAGCAAGCCCTGGAAGGTTTCTGAAACAAAACCATCATAGCCAAGTTCAACCATGGTGGGCACATCGGGCAGGTCATGCCAGCGCCGTTCCCCTGTGATGGCCAAGGAGCGCAAGGTGCCAGCTTTAATCAGGGAATGCGCCGGCGGCAGGGCGGCAACGCCAATCGGCGTGGTGCCGGCCAGCACCGCTTGCACCGCCTGCGCAGCGCTTTGATGCGTGACCTGCACCAATTCGATGCCTGTCCGCAGCCGCAGCAATTCCGCCGTCAGATGCGGCGTGGAACCAAGCCCCGGATTAGCGATATTGAGCCCGCCCGGCGTCGCCTTGGCGCGCGCCACAAGATCAGCAACCGAAGTGATGCCGCTATCGGGTTTCGTCAGAATGGTATTGGGCGAAGCCCCCAATTCCGTGATCGGCGCGAAATCCTTGGTGATGTCATAGCCCGGATTGCGAAAAAGCGTCGGGTTCACCACGAAACCGGTGGAGGTCACTAGCAGCGTATAGCCATCGGGCGCGCTGCGTGCCGCATGGGCGATGCCGACATTGCCGCTGGCGCCGGGGCGGTTTTCCACCACCACCGGCCGGCCAAGTGCCGCTGCAAGCCCAGGTGCAATGACGCGTGCCATGACATCTGTGGGACCACCCGGGCCGAAGGGCACCACGAGGCGAATGCTGCGCGATGGCCAGGAATCGGCGCTTTGCGCGCGCGCCAACGCGGGCACGGCCAAAATGCCCAAAGCGGCGCGGCGTGTCAGACGCAAATCGGCCATGCGATGATCTCCCCTTCTTGCCACGCTTTGTCTTTGTGGCTGTGGGGAAAGGCTGAAACCGGATTAAGTCACCGTCAAGCGCGACATGCTCAACCCACCAAATGCCGCCGACGGATCACGCGCTGCGCCAGCCCATCCACCGGGCCAAACAGCACGGAAACCGCCCAAGCCAGGCCCGCCATCAGCACAATCGCGGGGCCGCTTGGCAGATCGGCGTGATAGGACAGCAGCAGACCAATCACGCTCGCAAACACTGCAATGGCGGAAGCCGCATATACCATGCCGCCAATCTCCGCCGCCCAATGCCGCGCGGCAATGGCGGGCAGCATCATCAAGCCCACAGCCATCAGCGTGCCCAAAGCCAAAAAGGCCGAGAGCATGTTCAGCACCACCAGCCCCATGAAGACCAAATGCCAAAACCCGCCATGCGCGCCGGTGGCTGCGGCAAAGGCAGGATCAAAACATTCCAGCACCAGGGGCCGCCAACCAATCGCGAGCAGCATGAGCGTCAGCGTCGCCACGCCGGCCATCAGCAACAGCGCCGCATCATCCACGCCGAGCACGCTGCCGAACAGGATATGCTTCAAATCCCCGGCACCGCCGCCGATCGAAATCAGCGCAACGCCAAGCCCAAGCGCCAGTAGATAAAGTGCCGCCAGCGTCGCATCTTCCCGCCCGCCGGTAACGCGCGCCAGCGCGCCAGCGCCTACCGCGACCAAAAGCCCCGCGACCAAGCCCCCAAACCAAAGCGCCGGCACGGAAAGCCCCGCAATCAGGAAGGCCACCGCGATGCCAGGCAAGGCTCCATGGGAAAGCACATCGGCGGTCAGGCTCATCCGCCGCAGCATCAGGAAAACGCCAAGCGGCGGGGCGGCTATGGCAAGGGCGAGTGACCCCACCAAGGCGCGGCGCATGAAACCGAATTCAACAAAGGGGGCGAAAAGCGGCTCAATCATTGGGGGTTTTGCGTGGCGCTTTAGGCGGCGCGCTCACAAGCCTCAGCCTCTTCCACCCAGCCTTCGGCCATGCGGCGCGCTTGCAGGCGATTGGCGGGCGAGAGCGCCTGTTCGGTCGGCCCCCAGGCGATCAGATCGCGCGCGAGCAATAGCGTTTCCGGAAATTCCCGGTCCACCAGATCAAGGTCATGCAGAACCGCTATCACCGTGCGCCCTTCGCCATGCCATTGCCGGATCAGCCGCAACAGATCGGCGGCGGTTTTCGCGTCCACCGCATTGAAGGGCTCATCCAGCAAAAGAATTTCGGCATCCTGCACCAAAAGCCGAGCAAAAAGCAGGCGCTGCAATTGCCCGGCTGAGAGGCTGCCCACCGGGCGCCGCGCCAAGCCGGCCAGGCCAACGGCGGCGAGTGCCTGGTCAACGCGGGCACGTTCAGCGGCGGGTACGGCGCGGAAGGCGCCGATGCGCGGCCACAGCCCCTGCATCACCACATCGCGGCAGCCAATGGGAAAGGCACGATCCAAAGCGGCCAATTGCGGCAGCAGGGCGATGCGCGCCTCACCCTCATGCGAAATGTACCCCGATTCTGGCTTTTGCAGCCCAGCCAAAGCGCGCAGCAGGGTGGATTTCCCCGCGCCATTCGGCCCGACAATCGCCGTCAGGCTGCCGGGCGCAAAACGACCAGAAATGTGATGCACCGCCGGGCGGCGGCCATAGCAGACCGTGAGGTCAGCCAATGCCAGCGCCGCGGGCTTCATGCCGAAAGCGCCCAGGCAACCCCAGCCCACAGCAAGCAAGCGACCAGGGCCGAAAGGCGAAGCCGCGCGGCGATGCCAGAGGAAAGGGCGAGGGGGTTAGAAAAAGCCATGAGTACTGATATAACATAACACTGTCCCTTGCCAAGTGGCGTCGGCCGGGTGGTTCGGCGCTTTGCGTCGAAACAAGATCAATTTCCGAGCATTTCGACGCGAATTGGCTAGGCTTTCACGCAATCGTCGCCAAAACGTCATTGCGGCGCCACATGTCACGCGCTAACCCGTGACGATGGAAGCTGTGGCCAGGAATCCGGAAGAAGCCTTGAAGCCGCGTCGCCAGATGCGGTTAAAACCGTTACGGTTTAAACCCTTTATCGCGAGCGAAGCCTGGGGTGATATTATGGAACCGCGCCCCCTTGGCGGACGGGTCCGTGCCATACGGCGCATCATCAGCGCGCTGATCTGGACACTGGTCGCCATTCCCATTCAAGCCGTGCTGATGCTGCTGCCAGGCCAAGCCAAGATCAGCTTTGGCTGCTTCTATCATCGGGTGCTTTGCTGGCTTATCGGGCTCAAGGTGCAGGTGGTGGGCCAGGTCTCCGACAAGCCAGCCACGCTGTTTCTGCCCAATCATTCCTCCTGGCTTGATATTCTGGTGCTGGGTTCAGTGCTGCGCGCGAGTTTTGTCGCGAAATCGGAAGTCCGCGAATGGCCGGTGGTCGGCATCATCGCCAAGTTTGGCCGCACGGTCTTTGTCAGCCGCCGGCGTACCTCAACGGTAATCCGCGAAGCCGATTCCATGCGCGAAAGGCTGGTCGCCGGCGATAGCCTTATCCTGTTTGCCGAAGGCACCAGCAATGATGGCTCGCGGGTGCTGCCCTTCCGTTCTGCCTTCTTGGCGGCGGCAGCGGATGCCAAGGCGGTGCAGCCGATATCGCTCGTTTATGATCGCTTGGGCGGGCTGCCGGCTTGCCGGCGGGATCGGCCGTTTTTCGCCTGGTATGGCGATATGGATATCGCTTCCCATTTCTGGCGCATCGCCAGGCGGTCCGGCGCGCGCGCCACGGTTTTGCTGCATGAACCCGCCGACCCGGCCACGATCCCTGATCGCAAGGCTCTGACCGTTGCTGTCAGCGATGTGGTCGCCTCAGGCGCCGCGCAGCTCAGGCAAAACCGCCCCCCGACGCCGCTTTTCCTGAATGCGGCGCAGTAAAAGCTTGACCCGACGGGGCGGGAGACTTCAGGCTCCTTTTATGATCCTTGGCTTCGTGATTCGCGCTTTCGGGTCTCGCCGCGCTTGACCAGCGCGGGCGGCCTGCGCATCTGCCTCTTTTGGCCCCGCTATCCTGGGGCGTCAGAGGCTTATTCCCATGACTGATACCCTTGGCACCCCTC
>JBILPX010000168.1:0-6797 GCA_044373565.1 Roseomonas sp. | reverse complement strand
GGCCAGCGGTGCCAAGCGCTTCCGCCTTGTCACCGAAATCATAAGACAGAAGCTGCACATGCAAGCTGCCGGCATTGGCGGTGCTGGCGGCAAGGCCGGGTTCTCCGCGTTCCGCCACCAGCACATCCACGCCTTCGCGCGCCAGATAAAGCGCGGTGGAAAGCCCGACAACGCCACCACCAATCACCAGCACATCGCATTGCCGCGCGATTTGCGGTGCTTTGGCGGCGCCGGTCTTCCAGGTGATGGGCGCGGGTGACGCAATCACTGGCGTTTCGCCCCATTCCGGCACTTCACGTCGCAACAAGGCGGCCGGGATGGGTTTGATCGGCGCGCGCGGCGCGGCGAAATCCGCCTCCTGCGCAGCAACGCCCACCATGCGTGCCAAAGTCGCGCCACACATGCGCCCTTGGCAGCGCCCCATGCCAGCGCGTGTTACCTTCTTGATGGCAGGCAGCGAAGCCGCGCCACCGCTAATGGCCGCGCGGATTTCTCCGGCGCACACTTCCTCACACCGGCAGAGGATGGTTTCATCCGGGATACGTGCAGGATCGAAAGCTGGTGCGGCGTAGATGCGCCATAAAGCGCGCTGGAATACCTCAGCCCGCGCCAACGCATCGCGCGTAATCGCATCATCGCCCGCGCCAAAGCCAAGATCACGCGCTGCCGCCAGGCCGGCCAGGCGCCCGCGCGCCAAGGCAACCCGCGCGCCGCCAATTGCTGCGCCATCGCCAATGGCAAAAACCTCGTCAATATTGCTGCGCCCTACTGCATCGGTCACGGTTTCCAACCGTCCCAATCCGGCGCCCGGACCATCGGTCGCGAAGCGCTGCGTGCAGCGCAAGGCGCGCGCCAGCCCGGTTTCCGATTGAAAGCCAAGATTGAGCGCGGCAACGCCCGCAGCGATCCGCTTTTCTCCTTGCGGTGTGCTGATGCGAAGCGCTTCGAAACGCGCGCTACCTTCACACGCGATGATCTCGCTGCCCCAGTAAAGCGGCACGTCAGCGCGCTTCAGAATGGCCAGATAGCGCAGCCCATCCCAGGCGAGATCAGGCGCGTTGCGCGTGAGGCGCAGCACATCGCGCCAAGCGCCAAGCCCCGGCGCGGGGGCCGCTTCCACCACGGCGGCAACACGCACGCCGCCGGCCAGCAATTCACACGCAAGTTGCAGGTTGAGCGGCCCGCTGCCCGCAATCACCGCGCTTTCGGCTGGGCTTACGCGTTGCGCGCGTGCGAGCGTTTGCAGCGCGCCGGTCGTCATCACACCCGGCAGAGTCCAGCCGGGCACCGGCACCGGGCGTTCATGCGCGCCGGGGGCCAGGATCAGCCGACGCGGGCGGAAAGTAATGGCGGCACCTTCCACAAGTGCCGCGATTTCATCCGGCGCGAAGCCACCCCAAACCGTGGCACCGTAATGGAAGCGAATCCCGGCTTCCCGCGCGCGGGCAAAAAGCGCGCTGCCTTGGCGAAATTGCGCATCCGGCGCGGTGTGCTTGTGGCTGGTGGCAAGCGGCTTCAGATATTGCCCGCCGGGTACTTCACGTTCATCCAGTACCACAACTTGGGCGCCCGCTTCGGCAGCAGCAATGGCGGCGGAAAGCCCGGCGGGGCCGGCGCCGACCACCAGGATATCGCAGGGTTGATCCGCAATCTCAGTTGGGGCGCTGCCAAGCGGGGCGGGCTCAGCCGGGAAGGCGCTTTCTATCGCCATGCCATCGGCCACCTTCACCATGCAGGCGCGCTGGCCGGCCTTGCCATCCACCGTGACTACGCAATCATAACAGGCGCCCATGCCGCACCAAAGCCCGCGCTTTGTGCCCTTGGGCGTTTCGCGCAGCGCCAGAATGCCCGCGGCGGAAAGCGCTGCGGCAATGCTCTCGCCCGGCAGGGCTTCCACCGAAGCGCCATTGAAGCTGATCCGGATAGGCGCCGTCGCCGGGGTGATATGGGGGTGATGCAGCCGCATGCTCTTGCCGTTTGCGCCAAAACCGGCTCCCATCATCGCACGCGGTGCGTCCGCGTCCACCCCCGGGAGTTCCCCTCATGGCCCGTGAGCCTTTTCGCGGCACCTATACGGTGCTGATCACGCCCTTTACCGCCGATGGCACGGCGGTGGACTACAAGGCGCTGGAACGTCTGGTGGAATACCAGATCACCGAAGGGGTGAGGGGCCTTATCCCGCTGGGGTCCACCGGCGAATTTCTCTCAGTGTCGCGCGAAGAACGCCAAGGCATTGTCGAGACCGTGATCCGCGCCGCGCGTGGCCGCGTGCCGGTGCTGATCGGCACGGGGGCTGAGGATACGCGCGAAGTGGTGGCGCTATCGCGGGAAGCCGAAGCGCAGGGCGCGGATGGTGTCATGATCATCCCGCCCTTCTATTCCGTGCCGACGGAAGATGAGCTGTTTCACCATTACAAGACCGTCGCGGATGCGATTGGCATTCCGATCATGGTCTATAACAACCCCGCAACATCCAATGTGGATATGCTGCCGGCGACACTCGCGCGGATTTCGACCATCCCGAATTGTCGCTACGTCAAGGAAAGCACGCTGGAAGTGACGCGTGTGCGCGACATCATCGCCCTTTGCGGTGATCGGATGGAGGTTTTCGCAGGCGTGCTCGGCTATGAAAGTGCCTGGCTCGGCGCCATTGGCTGGGTGGCGGTGTGCAGCAATTTGGCGCCGCGGCTTTCTTCGGAAATGTTCGATGCTGCAGCGTTTGAGGCCAATCAACCCAAGGCGCTTGGCTTGTACAAGCAATTGGCCCCCCTGCTGCCCTGGGTGGGCGGGCCGCGTTATGTTTCCGGCACCAAGGCGGGCTTCAAGCTGATGGGCATGGATATGGGCCCGCCGCGCCCGCCGCGCCTGCCTTTGCCAGCGCAGGATGTGCCTGCCCTGGCGCAGGTATTGCAAGGGATTGGACTGATCGGCGCCGAAGCGCGCGCTGCGGAATGAGTGTCTCAACAGGGAGAAGATTGATGCTGCGATATGGAATTCTCGCCGCCATGGCGGTGCTGGTGGCAACCCCGGCGATGGCTCAGGCGCCGGCCTGCACGCCGGCGGTGGCGGATAGTGAATTGGTGAAGTCCCGCACGCTGGTGATGTCCACCAACCCAACCCTACCGCCGCTGCAATTCGTGGATGCGCAGGGGCAGTTGCGCGGTATGCGCGTGGAACTCGGCAATGAGATCGCGCGCCGGCTGTGCCTGACGCCCGAATATGTTCGCATTGAATTCAGTGCCATGATCCCTGGGCTGGCGGCGCGGCGCTGGGATTTGATCAATACAGGGATCTTCTACACGGAAGAACGCGCGCGCATGATGCAAATGGTGCGCTACGAAAACCAGGCGATTTCCTTCAGCGCGCCGCGCGGCAATCCGCAAAACATCCGCACCACGGATGATCTGGCGGGCAAGACCGTGGGGGTTGAACTTGGCGGCTTTGAAGAACGTCGCACGCGGGAACTCAGCCAGTCCTTGCAGGCGAAGGGCTTGCAGCCGATGAATATCCGTACCTTTGACAATTTCGCTGTCGCCTATCAGGCGCTGCGTGCCGGCCAGGTACAGGCGGTCACCAGCATTGATGGTGTGGCGGCCGAATATGATCAGCGCGGCGATTTTCCACGCGTGCTGAATGGGCTTTTCCCAACCCCGGTTTCCTTTGCCACACGGTCGCGCGTGCTGGCTGATGCGGTGGTGGGCGCGCTGGAAGCCATGAAGGCGGATGGCAGCCTGAAGGCGCTATTCGATCGCTATGGTGCTTCGATGTATACGGACAAGCTTGACGTGGTTGGACCGCAATAAGCGTCTGATAGCAAAGCGTGCAAATCTGGTCCTGGTCTGGGTTCTTTGACTATCTTTTGAACCCGTTTCTCCTGGAAGGCGCCGTCACCACCCTGTGGCTGACGGTGGCTTCGCTTTCGGTTGGGCTGGTGCTTGGCATCGGGCTTGCGTTGATGCGGCTTTCCGGCAATCCGGCACTTTCGGGCATTGCAGCGTTTTACTGCTGGGTGTTTCGCGGCACACCACTGCTGGTGCAATTGCTGATCATCTACACAGGCTTGCCGCTATTCGGGTTACGCTTTTCCGTCGTGCAGGCAGCACTGCTTGGCCTTGCCTTGAATGAAGCTGCCTATTTGAGTGAGACAGTGCGCGCTGGCATTCTGGCGGTGGCACGCGGCCAGCGTGAAGCGGCGCTGGCGCTTGGGCTTCGGCGCATTCAGGTATTTCGCTTGGTGATCTGGCCGCAGGCGCTGCGCATCATCATCCCGCCGCTCGGCAATTCGGTGAATGGTCTGCTCAAGACCACCTCGGTCGCGAGTGTGATCAGCATGGAGGAATTGCTGCGCCGCACGCAGATCCTGATCCAGGAACGCTTTCTTGTGCTGGAACTGTTTATGGTGGCGGCGCTTTATTATCTGGCTATGACAACCGCCTGGGATTTTGTGCAACGGCGCCTCGAAAAGCGTTATGGTCGCGGTTACGGGACGGAAGCGCCGGATCGGCGTTGAGAGCTTCACTTTGAGATGAGGAGAGATCGGGCCATGCGTTTGGGACGTCGTTTACTCGCTGCCAGCGCATTGGCGCTACCTGGATTACTGAAGCTTCGAAGTGCTTCGGCGCAAGCAGCTACTTGGCCCAATCGGCCGATACGGCTGGTGGTGCCTTATCCGCCTGGCGGTGCCAGCGATATTTCGGGGCGCCTACAGGCCGAAGTTTTGCAAAAAGCGCTGGGCAGCCCAGTAGTGGTGGATAATCGCAGCGGTGCTGGCGGTACCGTTGGTACTGCCCATGTCGCTCAAGCGGCACCAGATGGCTACACGATCATGATGGCGAGCCCATCTTCCCATCTTGGCGCGCCCTTACTGTTTCGCACGCCAGGCTATGAAGGCGTGGATGATTTCACCCATATCGCGACTTTCTCTATCGGTACCGCGATTGTCTGTGTTCATCCCGGCTTGCCGATACGCAACATCCAAGAATTGATCGCCTATGCGAAGGCCAATCCGGGCAAGCTGAATTATGGATCCGCCGGGGCAGGGGGCGCCAATCACATGCTTGGTGTCCTGTTCATGCTGCGCACGGGCACGGAGTTGACTCATGTGCCTTATCGTGGCGCAGCGCCAGCACTGGCCGACTTGATTGCGGGCAATATCCAGGTGGTGTTTGACAGTTTCTCGGGCGTGATTGGCGCAGTGCGGGCGGGCCAGGTGCGCGCGCTTGGCATCACCAATCCAACCCGCTGGCCCTTAGCGCCTGAAATGCCGACGGTGCAGGAACAGGGTGTGGCGGATTACGATCTGCCTTCTTTCTCGGCCGTGATGGGACCGGCAGGTATCCCTGCGGAAATTGTGCAGCGCATGAATACCGCGATCAATGAGGGCCTGAAGGACCCGGTGCTGGTTCAGCGCCTGGCCGCGAATGGCACTATTGCCTTCCCATCCTCGCCGCAGGAATTTCAGATCTTGATGCGTTCCCAACGCGATAAATGGAGGGAGCTGGTGCGGATTTCTGGCGTGCAACCTGAATGAGATACGCACTGCGCGCGGTGTCATGATTTGGGATGGGAGAGTATGGCATGAATGAAGTTTCCGAACGGATCATCACCGCGGCAGAAGCGCGCCGGGCTGAAAGCATTGCCTTTCTGCGAAAGCTGATCGCCTTGCAGCGCCAAGGAGAAGCGGCGGTGCAGCAATGTTTCGCTGATCATCTGCGCGATACTGG
This sequence comes from Roseomonas sp., assembly GCA_044373565.1. Classification (GTDB taxonomy): domain Bacteria; phylum Pseudomonadota; class Alphaproteobacteria; order Acetobacterales; family Acetobacteraceae; genus Neoroseomonas. The sequence goes on along the minus strand of JBILPX010000168.1, from coordinate 1,074 downwards.
CTGCCAGGTGGAAGCGCTTTCCTATGTGCCATCTGATGTAAAGATGCGCCATGAATTCGCCGAAGGCGAGGCGATGGCCCGTGAAGAACGGGCTAGCATCATCGCGCGGCTTTCAGGGACGGGCGGTGGGCCGAGCTTGATTTTCTTCGGCCATCCTGATGGTGAACCGCTCAAGAATACCGAAACTTGGCAGCATGATCCCTTCGCGGGCGACATCACTGATGGTCGCATCCATGGCTGGGGTGTGGCGGATGATCTTGCCGGCATCGCGATTATGGCCGAGGCAATCAAGGTTATTCGCGCAGCGGGGTTGCGGCCCAAGGGTGATATCATCGCGACAAGCACGCCATCCAAGCGCCATGCACGCGGCGTCGCGGCGGCGATGCAGCATGGCTATGTTGCCGATGCGGCGATTTATGTGCATCCGGCGGAAAGCGGTGTCGGCATGCAGGAAATCAAGGCGATTTGCAGCGGGCAATTATATTTCCGTGTGACCGTTGCGGGACGCGGGCCGGACACGAAGGAACCCGGGCATACGGCCTTTGCTCATCTTGCGGTGAATGCTTTGGACAAGGCTATGCTGGTCAAGGATGCGCTTGATGCGCTTGACCAGGCGCGCGGGACGCGCGTGCATCACCACGGCATTGAAAGCGTTGTCGGGCGTGCCACCAATATCATGGTCTCCCATATTGCCTGCGGCGATCCCGCACGTTTCAGCCGCATTCCCACCAGCTGCGTACTGGGCGGCGCCGTTTCCTTCCCACCAGGAGAGGCGATGGAAAAGGTGCAAAAGGAAATTACCGATTGCATTGCGGCTTGCGCACAAAAGGATGCCTGGTTGAAAGACCATGCGCCCAAACTCGAATGGCTTTCCGGCGTCACGGGTGCGGAATTGCCGGCGGAGTCGCTACTTTTTGGCGCGGTAAGTGCAGCGGTCTCCCGCGTGACGGGGCTCTCACCCTTTGTGAATGCCATGCATACATCGTCTGATATTCGCGTACCGATGGTGCAGAAGGGCATCCCGACCGTCGGCTTCGGGCCGCTTTGTGGTGATTTGACCCAGAATGGCGGGCA
>JBILPX010000254.1:0-4957 GCA_044373565.1 Roseomonas sp. | reverse complement strand
CCTTTGGTGCCACTTTGGCGCTGCGCCTGCTGCCGATTGGGAATAATCTGGCGGTCAATTTGTTGGCCGGCATGGCAGCGGTGCCGCCTTTGGCCTTTTTGGCGGCCTCGGCGATTGGGTATGTGCCGCAGACAGTGATTTTCGCGCTGCTCGGCAAGGGGATCCGGGTGGATGGCGCCTGGCAGATGGGCCTCGCGGCAGCGCTTTTCGTGATTTCGGTGCTGATCGGGCTTTGGTTGCTGCGCCGGCACCGCGCCGGGCGGGTATTGGAAGATCAGGCTTAATCAGTCTGATCCGGCCATTTCAAGCGCCGCGTCGCGCAGTTGTTCCAAAGCGCGACCCGGCAATTCACCCTGCGCCAGGCAATGAGCGAATAGCGCGGCGAAGATCTGCGTAATGACTGGCCCGGCCACCAGCCCCTGCATGGCGGTGCGGCTTGGTTCGTCCAAGGCGCCGCTACGCGCAAGGCCAAGCGCTTCCTGCAACGCCAGGATCGCGCCATGCGGCCCGGCTTCCATGGCGAAGGCCAGCAGCGTCAAATCAAGCCCCGGTGGCAGGCGGTCCGCGCCAAGCTCATCCCAGATCAGGCGGCGGTAAATGCGCCGCGTCAGCGCCTCATCCAGGCGCATCAGCCGGCCAATGCTGGCGGGTTCGCCCAAAAAGGCGCTCAACATGCCAAGGCTGATACCATTCATGCAGGGACCGCGGAGCGCCGAGTCGCGATAGATCATGCCGCCATGGGATTCCAGCAGGGCATCGGCACAAACCTCGAACCGCGCCACCGGGGGGTGGTGCGCGATGCGGGATTGACCAAGGAAAAAACCGTCCATGCCTGCTCCGGGCCGAAATTGGAGAAGCTCTATAATCAATGAGAAGGATTAATCAAAGACTTAGGCATCAGATGATTTCTGCCTAATGATTCTATATTGCGCCCCTGGGCCCGATCTGCCATTCATCTTCCTCCCCGTTTGACACCGCGCGGGAGAGAACAGGCCAATCCTGTCGCCGAAGGCGCAACCGGTCCCCGGAAACGCTCAGGCAAAAAGGGCCGCGCGGGGAAGGGGCCTCTGGAAAGCCCATGGCGCAAGCCATGGCACCGACGGAGTAAGGTGAGGCAAGGCACTCACCGAATCTCTCAGGTCATCAGACAGAGGGGGACCACGTTTTGAACCCATTTCGCCACGCAAAGTGGCGGGAGGCAGCGTGGTCGAGTCCTCATCCGAATCCCTGGCGGAAACCCCGCTCGCCGCGCTGCACCGCGAATTGGGCGGGCGCATGGTGGGCTTCGCGGGTTATGCGCTGCCGGTGCAATACCCCGCCGGCATTATGGCGGAGCATTCGCATTGCCGGGCCGCCGCATCGCTTTTCGATGTTTCCCATATGGGCCAAGCCGAATTGCGTGGCGAAGGTGCTGCGGCAGCGCTGGAAGCGCTGACCCCTGCCGATGTGGCTGGGCTGAAGCCCGGGCGGCAGCGCTATGGGCTGCTGACATCGGCCAGCGGCGGCATTCTGGATGATTTCATGTTCGCCAATCTGGGTGACCGGATTTTCCTGGTGGTGAATGCCAGCCGGAAGGATCATGATTTCGACCATATCGCGGCGCATTTGCCGCAGGGTGTGACGCTGCATCGGCATGAAGACCGCGCATTGCTGGCGCTGCAAGGGCCAGGTGCGGTGCCCGCCTTGGCAACATTGGCGCCGGGCCTTGCCGCGTTTTCCTTCATGGGCATTGGAAGCTTCGATATTGGTGGCGTGCACGCCATCATCTCCCGCAGCGGCTATACCGGTGAAGATGGCGTTGAAATCTCGGTCCCTGCTGAGCAGGCGGAGGCATTTGCGCGCCGCTTGCTGGCGTTGCCTGGCGTGATGCCGGCGGGGTTGGGGGCGCGGGATTCACTCCGGCTTGAAGCGGGGCTTTGCCTTTACGGCAGCGATATTGATGAGACCACCAGCGCCGTTGAAGCTGGCCTAGTCTGGAGCATCGGCAAGCGCCGCCGCACGGAATGGAATTTCCCGGGAGCGGAGCGCGTGCGCGACGAATTGGCCAATGGGCCAAAGCGGCTCCGCGTTGGTCTTCGCCCCGAAGGCCGCCAGCCGGCGCGTGGCCATACGCCGATTGCGGGCGCGGATGGCGCGGTGATTGGCGAAGTGACCTCGGGCGGGTTTGGCCCTTCCGTCGGTGCGCCGGTTGCCATGGGCTATGTCGCGCGCCCCTTCGCCGAAGACGGCACTGCCCTTGATTTGATGGTGCGCGGCAAGGCGGTTCCCGCCCGTGTCGCGCCCATGCCCTTTACCCCCCATCGTTACGCTCGCTGAAAGGCCCTGTCCCATGTCTGAAATGCGCTATTCCAAAGATCATGAATGGATCCGCACCGATGGCGATGGCGCGACCATTGGCATTACTGATCACGCGCAGAATGCGCTGGGCGATGTGGTGTTTGTGGATTTGCCCGAGCTGGGCCGTGTGGTTGCGGCTGGTGAGGCATGCGCCGTGGTGGAAAGCGTGAAGGCCGCATCCGATGTTTATGCGCCGATTGCGGGCAAGATCATTGAAGTGAATGCGGCGCTGTCCGATGACCCTGGCCTGGTCAATCGTGAACCGATGCAAGGTGGTTGGTTCTTCCGCATTGAGCCCGTTGATGCTGGCGAAATCACCGCTCTGCTGGATGAAGGCGCTTATCATTCATTTGTGGATAGTCTGGCATGAGCGCCGCTGAACTGATTGCGCTGGAAGCGCATTACGCTTTTGATCGCCGCCATATCGGCCCATCGGAAGTTGAAATCGCCGCCATGCTGAAGGTTGTCGGGGCGCACAGCCTTGAGGATCTTGCCGCCCGCACCGTGCCGGCCGCGATCCTGGAAGCTGATCTTTCCGCCCTACCGCCAGCGGTGAGCGAGGCTGAGGCGATTGCCGAATTGCGCGCCTTGGCCGAACAGAATCGCGCCGATGTCAAATCCCTGATCGGGCTTGGCTATCACGGCACGCTGACGCCGCCGGTGATCCTGCGGAACATTCTGGAAAATCCCGGCTGGTACACGGCCTATACGCCGTATCAGGCGGAAATCGCGCAGGGCCGGCTGGAAGCCTTGGTGAATTTCCAGACCATGGTGACGGATTTGACCGGCCTGCCGGTGGCCAATGCGTCCCTTCTGGATGAGGCGACGGCGGTGGCGGAAGCCATGGCGCTGGCCCATGCCGCGACGCGGACCAAGAGCAATGTGATTGTGCTGGCGGCTGATCTGCACCCGCAAACTCGCGCTGTTTTGGAAACTCGTGCGGCACCACTTGGCTATCGCTTGGTGGTGGCGGAAGTGGCGGGCATTGGCGCTGCTTGCGCCACTGAGAAACCCTTCGCGTTGGTGCTGCAATATCCCGGCACCACAGGCGAAGTGCGTGACCTGACCGCTGAGATCGCCGCCGTGCATGCGGTGGGCGGTCTTGCGATTGTTGCGGCTGATCCGCTTTCGCTGACTTTGCTGAAGCCGCCTGGCGAAATGGGCGCCGATGTGGTGGTGGGCAGTGCGCAGCGTTTTGGCGTGCCCATGGGCTATGGCGGGCCGCATGCTGCCTTTATGGCGGTGACGGATGCGCATAAGCGCCTGATGCCTGGCCGGCTTGTGGGGGTTTCCGTGGATGCGGCGGGGGCGCCCGCGATGCGGCTCGCGCTGCAAACCCGCGAACAACATATCCGCCGCGAAAAGGCGACATCCAATATCTGCACCGCGCAAGTGCTGCTGGCAGTGATGGCCGGCATGTATGCGGTATGGCATGGGCCGGAAGGGCTGACCCGCATCGCCAAGCGCGTGCGCCTGCTGACGCGGCTGGCGGGTGATGCTGCGACGCGGCTTGGCTTTACGCTGCGCCATCAGGGTTTTTTCGATACCATCACGCTTGAAGTCGGCGCGCGGGCGGATGCCGTGATGGCGGCGGCGCTGAAGCACGGCTTCAATCTGCGGCGTTTGGATGATGGCGGTGTTTCCATCGCCATGGATGAAACCGTATCCCGCGACGATCTGACGCGGTTGGTGGCGGTGCTGGCCGAAGCGGCGGGCAAGCCCGCGCCTTCGCTTGATGCGCTGACACTCGCCGGAGATTTGCCGGAAGCGTTGCGTCGTACTTCGCCGTTCCTGACGGCTTCTGTCTTCAATAGCCATCATTCCGAACATGGCATGCTGCGCTATATGAAATCACTGGAAGACAAGGATGTCGCGCTCAATCGCAGCATGATCCCGCTTGGGTCCTGCACCATGAAGTTGAACGCAACGGCCGAAATGATTCCCGTGACCTTCCCGGGCTTCGGCAATATCCACCCCTTCGCGCCGGTGGGTCAGGCAGCGGGCTACATCACCATGATCCGCCGGCTGGAAGCCTGGTTGGCGCGCATCACCGGTTTTGCTGCTGTGTCCTTGCAACCCAATGCCGGTAGCCAAGGCGAATATGCGGGGCTTCTTGCCATTCGCGCCTGGCATCTTTCGCGCGGCGATGCGGACCGCACCATTTGCCTGATCCCATCTTCCGCGCATGGCACCAACCCGGCCTCTGCCGTGATGGCGGGCATGCAGGTGGTGGTGGTTGGCTGCGACCGCGATGGCAATGTGGATATCGACGACCTGAAGGCGAAGCTCGATCAACACGGCGCCAAGCTCTCCGCGCTGATGGTGACCTATCCCAGCACCCATGGCGTTTTTGAAGCGGAGATCAAGGAAATCTGCGCCCTTATCCATGCCAAGGGTGGGCAGGTTTATATGGATGGCGCGAATATGAATGCGCAGGTGGGGCTCACCAGCCCTGGCAGCATTGGCGCTGATGTTTGCCATTTGAACCTGCACAAGACCTTCTGCATTCCGCATGGCGGCGGCGGGCCGGGCGTGGGTCCAATCGGCGTCAAGGCGCATCTCGCACCCTTCCTGCCGGGCCATGGCGTCGTCACGGGCGTGAACCCTGCGGCGGGCCGCG
>JBILPX010000167.1:0-6817 GCA_044373565.1 Roseomonas sp. | reverse complement strand
ATCCTTATTGGCCTGATACATCACCGTATAGCGCGTGCCCCGACCGTAAGTGGCGCGGGCGATGCGCCATAGGTTATTGCCCGGCTGCACCACAATGCGCTGCTGGGCAAAGGCTTCGGCGGACAGTTCCTCGCGCTGGAAGGGCACTTCGGCGCGGGCCAGCACCCGCCCATCAGCCGGCGAGATCTGGTCCACCCGCAGCCGATGCCGACCAATGCTGGGCTGGGTTTCGGGCATCAGCGCCCAGCGGCCTTGCGTATCCGCGGCTGCATCACCGATATATTTGTCATCCACATAAAGCCTGAGCCTGGTGCCGGGCGGCGCGCCGCCAGCGAAGCGCATGGACCCAGCCTGGTCATATTCAACGGAATCAATGCCAAGGCGCGGCGCACCGCGACCCGCCGGCGTGGGTTCCGGCACCTGCAATAGCCGTGGGCCAGCGGATTCGGGGCGGGATGGGATCAGCACGGCCAAAGGCCCGCTGGGTGCAGGGGTGGGGGCGGTGCTGCTTGGCTCGGTTGCCGGGGCCGCAGCGGCGGTCTGCGCCGGGGCTGCCGGGCGTTGCGCTTCGGCCATTTGCGCCGCGGTATCGGGCACCACCAGCACCACCGTATCGGGCCCGGTCATTTCCTGATCCCCGAGTCGCGCGCGCAGGCTGAGCTCCATGGTGCCGGGCGGGAGCGACTCGGCCGGTAAAATCACGAATTCACCGCGCCGATCAGCCCGCGCGCGGCCCAATTCACGACCATTATCGGCGAAAAGAATAACCTCGGCGCCCGGGGCGGCGCGGCCTGCGATCACGGCACTGCCACGCGCGCCAACGCGCACCACATCAAAGCGCGGGGGGATCATGGCGGCTTGGGCGGTGGCGGCATTGGTATCAGCGCGGGCGGTCTCAGTGTTCGGGGCGGCCAGATCGGGCGGCGCCGGGGCGGCGGGAATCGCCGAGCGCGCTGCCTGGCCAGCATTGCCTGCGCCGGCGCTGCCGGAGGGCGCTTCCGAAGATGGAGCATTCGCACTGCCGGGCGCGCCAGGCAGTGTGGGAGAGAATACGCCGCGCCAGCCAAGAAAGACCAGGATCGCCAGTAGAAGCAGCAAGGCCGGGATGATCAGCTTTCTAGCGGATGTTCCGCCCGCTTGTTGGTCGTTCATGCTGTTGTCCCCCTGCCGCCGTGCTGGCGGCATCAAGCCCTTGCCTAGGCGTTGAATATTGTCCAAGTCTTCTAAGTCTCATGTCATTGGCCTGCAACAAGGGCCTTAGCGCCGGTCGGGAAGAATGAGCATAAACAACAGTCGAATCCGCATCTGGGACCGACCCGTCAGGCTGTTCCATTGGGGGCTTATCCTGCTGGTCGCGCTTTCCTTTGCCAGCGGCAAAAGCGGCGCCTGGACGCTGCATTATCTCTCCGGCTACGCCATCCTGACGCTGGTGCTGTTCCGCATCCTTTGGGGAATTTTGGGATCGGAGAATGCGCGCTTCGTGCATTTCCTGAAGTCACCGTTGGCCGCAGCGCGGCAATTGGGGCGCCTTACGAAGCGTGATAGCGACACAGAAACCAGCCACAATCCTGCCGGCGGCTGGATGGTGGTGGTACTTTTGGCGCTGCTGCTGACCCAGGCTTTCAGCGGGCTTTTCGCCAATCACGATCCCGGTTTCAGCTATTCGCAGCATGGGCCTTTGGCGCTGAAGGTGACCGAGGCGACCTCAGAATCGCTTTCCGCGCTGCATCTTGCCGTGCAGCGCTATTTGTTGCTGGCCATTGCGCTGCATGTGCTGGCCATCATGCTCTACAAGCTGGTCAAGGGGCATGAATTGGTCATGCCCATGCTGACCGGTGAAAAGCTACTGCCCGAAGGCACCAAGGCGCCGCGCTTGGCTTCAGGGCGGCTCGCGCTTGGATTGGTGATTTTGGCGGGGGCAGCGGTATTCCTGTTCATCCGCTTTTTTTGAAGCGCTCTGCCCCCAACCAAGCCCTGTCAAGCCAGCCCGCTTACCGGGCAGGACCGCGATAGGGGCGATGGCAGGCGCCGCAAGTAGCCCCGGTTTGCTGAAAAGCGGCAGTAAAGGCAGCTTGGTCGCCTGAATTCGCCGCCGCTTGCAAGGCGCGAAGCTGGGTCACCATATTCGTATTGGCGGCTTCGAATCCGGGTCGATCAGTCCAAATCGCCGGTAGGGCGCGCGTATCGCCCGAACCGCTGCCCGCCGGGAAGCGTGCGGGAAAGCCTTCAAAAAAGCCGATCATGTCGGCGATACCGGCGCCTGTTGTGCGCGGATCGCCGCGCTGATCAATCACCGCCTTGATGCCTTCCATCTGGCGCGCAATGCCCTTCAAGCCATCGCGGCGGGCAGCAATGACATCGCCCTGAGCCCAGGCAGGCACTGTGAGCGCAAGCACCGTGACCATCGTAGCGGCACATTTCCAAAGTTTCATCTTACTCTCCCGATGTTGTGTGAGGGGACGTGATTAACTCACAAGAAAGACCTTATCAAAAAGCGCGGCAACGACCGCCCAGCCGCCAAGCCTGCTGCCCCGCCCGCTTGCGGGGTTTAGCCCCGCCCGCTATAGCCGCTCCTCGTCACGGTCGGCCTCGGAGTGTAGCTCAGCCTGGTAGAGCACTGTGTTCGGGACGCAGGGGCCGGAGGTTCGAATCCTCTCACTCCGACCAAACATATCAGCGCGCAGCCCAGATAATCAGGGCCTTGGCGGGCCAGACCCAGACAATGCCGGCCAGCGCGAAATAGACGAATTCAACCGTCCAATGCGTGCCAAGCACATGATCGGCAAGCATGATCACTGCCGCCACATAGAACAGAAAGCCGAGGACACCGATGATCCCGGCGAGCATGGGTTTTGACATGGCCCGTAATTAGGGGCGGGAGATAAATTTTGCCACTAGTGTCAACTTGACTGGACATTTAAAGTGTCAGGTAGTTATGATGCCTTAGGAAGGGCTCGGCCAGGCTTCTCCCGCCAAGGCGGCAGGGGGCTGGTCGGAACAGCCGAAACAAAGACAGCGAAAAAACGTGACAGACACAAACGACCAAGTTGATCTAAAGGCGCATATTCGCGGCATCCCGGATTTTCCGAAGCCGGGCATTCTTTTCTATGATATTTCCACTCTGCTCCGGCACGGCCGGGCCTGGCGCGCTGCCATGGCCCGCATGGCAGCGGCGATCAGCCCCTATAAGCCTGACATTTTGGCCGGCATTGAAAGCCGAGGCTTTCTGGTGGCCGCTCCCCTGGCCCTGGAATTGGGGATTGGCTTCATCATGCTCCGCAAGCAGGGCAAGCTACCCGGTGAGCGCATTGGCCTTGATTACGCGCTGGAATACGGCACGGACCGGGTTGAAATGCAGGCCGATGCCATCAGCCCTGGCCAACGAGTCGTGATCTTGGATGATCTGCTGGCGACCGGCGGCACTATGGCGGCGGGCATTGGCCTTCTCCGCCAGGCGGGCGCCGTGGTGCCGGCCGCTGCTGCGCTGATTGAACTGTCATTTCTTGAAGGGAGGAAGAAGCTCGATGTCCCATTCGAAGCGCTCGTCTCCTACAGCGAGTAACGCCACGGCCAATCTGCCGACGCCCTTGCAGGGCGTGCTCAGCGCTGCCGTGCTTGCGGCGCCGACGGGGATTGTCGTTTGTGATCCGAACCTACCTGATTGCCCTATCATCTACGCTAATCCTGCGTTTTATCGCATCACGGGCTATAGTGAAGAAGAAGTGATCGGGCGCAATTGCCGCTTCTTGCAAGGCCCTGGCACCAATCCGCGCCATATCAAGGCGCTGCGTCAAGCGATTGAAAACGGCGAAGCGATTAACGTTGAAATCGTCAATCACCGTAAGGATGGATCGCGTTTTGTCAATGAACTGCATCTGTCGCCGATTTTCGGTGATGATGGCGAAGTCCGTTATATCTTCGGCATTCAGCATGATGTCTCGGCGCGTGAGCAATTCGCGCGCGATGCGGAACGCGCCCGCCGCGCGGCGGAACGCGCCAATGCGGAGAAAAGCGATTTTCTGGCCTTCATGAGCCATGAAATCCGCACGCCCATGAATGGCGTGATGGGCACAATTTCGCTGCTACTTGATACCAAGCTTGATGCCGAACAGCACGCCTATGCGGAAACGGCGCGCCGCTGCGGTGAATTGCTACTCGCGACCGTGAATGAAATGCTTGATCTGTCGCGCATTGAAGCGGGGCATTTGGCGATTGAAGAAGAAGCCTTCGATCTGGCCGCGCCGGTGGCCGAAGTGCTTGATCTGCTTGCCCCGGCCGTTGCGGAAAAGGGCATCCGATTTTCCGCGAGCATTGACCCGCTGCTGCCCGCGCGCCTGATTGGTGATGCGCGCAGGCTGCGCCAGGTATTGCTGAACCTTGCTGATAATGCGGTGAAATTCACCGCCGTTGGTGGCGTTGGCATTCGCGTGGAGCGTGCTGAGGCGCCGGGCCAGGTGCGTTTTGTGGTGGCCGATACGGGCATTGGCATGCCGCCCGAAGTTCAGGCGCGGCTATTCGGGCGCTTCGCGCAAGCTGGGCCAGAAACGGCGCGGCGTTATGGTGGCTCTGGCCTTGGCCTCATGATCTGCAAGCGCCTAGTCGGGCTGATGGGTGGGCGGATTGTGCTGGCGTCTGCGCCAGGCAAAGGTTCCACCTTTTCCTTTGAAATTCCGCTTCGACCCATTGCCGAATCCGGGCGCCCGCCAAGTACGCTTTTGCCGAAACCGGCCATCATCAAGCATCCACCAGGCGCGCGCGGGCGCATCCTGATTGCCGAGGATGGGGAAGCCAATCAGCTTGTTGCCGCCGCCATTCTGCGCAAGGCCGGTTATGCGGTGGATTTGGCGCGCGATGGTGAAGAAGCGCTCGGCGCTGCGCGTACCGCTGCTTATGATCTGGTGCTGATGGATGTGCGCATGCCGCGCATGGATGGGCTGGCCGCGACTGCTGCAATCCGCGACTTGGAAGGCCCGGCCGGTCGCGTGCCGATCATTGCCATGACGGCAGCCGTTATGCCCAATGAGGTAGCGCGCTGCCTGGAAGCGGGCATGGACGGGCATGTGGCGAAGCCCATGGATCTGACGGCGCTGTTGGCGGCAGTTTCAGACATATTGGAAAATCGGCCGCGCCGGCCAAGGGTCGCCGTGCATGAGCCCGATCCCGCCGGCCCGACGCTGATTGACCATACCACCTTGCAGGAATTGCGCGCGGCTGTCGGGCCGGGGCGCCTACCGCGCCTGATTGGGGTGTTTGCCGATGAAACCCGCGCGCGTGTGGCGCGGCTGATCGCCACGGATGACGTGGCGGTGATCGAAGAAGAAGCGCATGCGCTGATATCGGCCGCAGGCACTTTTGGTGCAGCAGCTTTGCGTTCCATTGCCTCGTCTCTGGAGGCCGCGTGTGGCGCGCGGGACACAACAAAAATTGCTGAACTGCGAATGGGCCTGCCCAATCTGGTGGAAAAAAGCCTCGCTGCCTTCCCGATGGTGTCAGGTGGTGCGGTCAGTGTTGGTGGGGATGATTGAAGGCCCGCCTTGTGATGGCGATATCAGGGGGCAGGTAAGGCTCCTTCAGTCTTCCCCCTTAGGGCAAAGTCTGCGGCAGCCCTGCAATGCGTGGCACTCAGGATGATGATCAGGAAGAAGAGAATCATCACCACGTCCCAGACGAAGGGTATCCATCCACCGCCCCCGATGGCGATGGTCCGAAGCGTTGAAGTTAGAACGTGAAACGATGCCACGCGGCTTGGGGAGTCTGGCATGCCCCAATTGGGTCACCAGCCGCGGGATTTGGTATTGATAATTGATGTTACTGGTGCCGACTCGGGGAATTGAACCCCGGACCTACTGATTACGAATCAGTTGCTCTACCCCTGAGCTAAGTCGGCCCCGAAACGCCTGGAAAACTCCAATAACCGGCCTATTAGCCCCCCCAAAGGCTTCGCACAACCATCCCCTATCGACGATCCCCTTCCCCAGCGCCGATCCCCCCACCAGGGAAGCCAAATGCCATCTGTCATGTTAGACTGACAGCATGCGTCCTCGGATCATCATCCTCCTTCTGCTTTTATTACTGGGCCTCGCCGGCGCCTGGGTCTGGCGTGGCCTGCCGCCTGCCGTCGCCGTTGCGACCGCCACCACCGGCCCCGCCGTGCAGGCGGTTTACGCCACGGGCAATGTGGAACCGGTGCATTGGGCCAAGGTTGGCCCGGCGGTGCGTGCGCGCATTACCGCCGTTCTGGTCGAAGAAGGTGCGCGGGTTACAGAAGGCCAGCCCATGGCCAGGCTTGATGACCGTGAAGCCCAGCATCGGGCCGAAGAAGCCGAAGCCCGCGCCAATTTTGCCCAGGAAGATTTAGCCCGTGTGCGCACTTTGGTGGCGCGCGATGTCGCTTCCCGCGCCGCGCTGGATCGTGCCGAGGCCGAAGCCCGCGCCGTGCGCGCCGTGGCCGAAGCCGCGAAGCGCCGCCTGGATGATTACATCGTCCGCGCGCCCTCCGCCGGCCTGGTGCTGCGCCGCGATGCCGAGGTGGGGGAAGTGGTGGATACGCCCGCCGCGCTTTTCTGGATTGGCGAACCAAAGCCGCTCCGCATCACTGCGGAAGTGGATGAGGAAGACATCGCCCAGATCCGCGAAGGTCAGCGCGCCCTGCTGCGCGCCGATGCCTTCGCGGGGCAAGTGCTGAATGCACGGGTGACGCAAATCACCCCCAAGGGTGATGCAACGCGCAAAGCCTATCGCGTGCGTCTGGCGCTGCCGGAAGACACGCCGCTGATGATCGGCATGACGGTGGAAGCGAATATCGTGTTGCGTGAGA
>JBILPX010000166.1:0-6824 GCA_044373565.1 Roseomonas sp. | reverse complement strand
CTGAACCGCATTCTGGCGCATCCTGATTTCGCCGCGGGCGGCATTGATACTGGCTTCATCGCCCGCCACGCAGAAGCGCTGCTGACGCCCAAGCTGCAACCATCACCACAGGTGCTCGCCCTTGCGGCACTTGGCGTGCTGGCTTTGGAAGAAGCAGCGGCGCGCGCCAATGCCACGCAAAGCGCTGACCCGCATTCCCCCTGGCATGCGACAGATCATTGGTGGGTCAATACGCGTCCCTCACGCGTATTTGATTTCCACCTTGAGGGTGAGGTGCATGCCATCAGCCTGACACCTGCGGGTGATGGTTGGCGCATTGTCACGGGAAGCAAGGAAATCACCGCGCGGCATGCCAAGCTTGAAGATGGTCGCCTTCATGCGCTGCTGGATGGCATGCGGCTTTCCGCTTCCATCCATCGTGCCGCAGAAGCCATCAGCCTGCGCCACTCAGGACAAGGCTGGCATTTCCGCTTGCCTGATCCGATCACCCGTGCCGGTGAGGAAGAAGGCGGCGATGACCGGTTGCTGGCACCCCTGCCCGGGCAGGTCACGCAGCTAATGGCAAGCGAAGGCCAGGAAGTCGCGCGCGGTGATGTTCTTATGGTGCTGGAGGCGATGAAGACTGTCTTTCGCCTCACCGCCCCACGCGCCGGCAGGATTGAGACCATTTCCTGCCGTGTTGGTGAGACGGTGCGCGAAGGGCAGATCCTTATTCAGTTTGTCTCAGCAGCAGTGGAGACGGATTGATCTCAGCCGGCCTTCGCGCCTGTTGCGCGAAGGATCGGCACCCATTTTTCAATTTCAATACGAATGAAACGCGCGGAAGCAGCCGGGTCATTTGGCATGGGCTCAACGCCGGCATCTGCAAAACGTTTCTGTACTGATGTATCGGCGAAAGCCTGTGTGACGGCATTCGAAAGCGTGCTGATGATCTCGGCCGGTGTGCCCGCCGGCGCATAAAGCGCCTGCCATGAAGATGCGACATAACCAGCAACGCCCGCTTCCTGTAGGGTTGGAAGCTCCGGGAGCAAGCTGGAACGCCGTGCCGTTGTTACCGCAAGGCCCCGCGCTTTGCCTTCACGTACCAATGGCGCGACCAGTGTTTGGCTATCAATGACAAAGTCTACGCGCCCGGCCATGAAATCGGTCACTGCCGCCGGCGTGCCGCGATATTGCACGATCGTGAAGTCAACCCCCGCGAGTTTTTTCAGCAACTCACCAGAAAGATGTGAAGCAGCGCCAATGCCCGTGGTGGCGAAGGTTGCCTCCCCTCGTTTGGACTGCAACCAAGCGCGTAGTTGAGGCACATCATGCACCGGCAGCGATGGATGGACCGCGAGCACGAAGCCCTGGTCGCCAAGTGTCGAAATTGGAATGAAATCCGCGATTGGATCAACGCCCGCATCCGGAAAAAGTGCAGGGATAACGCTGTGCGCCGCTCCATTCAGTAATAGCGTATGCCCATCAGGTGCGGCGCGTGCCACGCTGCGCGCGCCGATAGTGCTGCCCGCACCTGGCTGATTTTCCACCACCACGGGCTGCCCCAATAGGCGTGGCATGGGTTCTGTGATGATGCGTGCCACCAGATCAATGACGCCGCCAGCAGCGAAGGGGACAATCACGCGAATGGGCCGCGATGGATAACGGGTTTGCGCGAAAGCCGGCGCAGCAAGCGCGCTTCCGGCCAGCGCAAGAAAATCACGGCGTTGCAGCATGGGAATTTTCCTTGTTTTCAAAGCATGAATATCACGCACCGCCGACGGGTTGAAAATCATAGGTGCCAATACCTTGCAGAATGGCGAAGCGGCAGCGCCCGCCATCCTTGCCGGTCACACGATGCGCGCGCTTTGCAGGCACGGCATGCATCTGGCCGGGGACGAGTTCCACTTCCTCACGCGGGGCGCGCATTTCAATCACCATCGGGCCATCCATGCACCAGAAGGTATCGGTCACTTCGCTATGCCAATGCCAGGGCACTTCCTGCCCCGCCGACAGAGTCAGAATCTGCATGCGAAGCCCTGGCGCTTCGGCGATCAATTCGCGTTTTTCCAAAGGATAGGACATGGCGTTTCCCTTATGCTTTCGGCGGATGCTGCGCCAACCAATGGCGCGCAATATCAGCCCGGCGACACACCCATACATCCGGCGTCGCCGCCACCTTATCCAGAAACCGCGCCAGCGCCGCCGCACGCCCCGGACGGCCAATCAAGCGGCAATGCAAGCCAACCGACATCATTTTCGGCGCCCCAGCACGGCCTTCCGCCAGCAGGGTTTCGAACGCATCGGTCATATACTGTTCCCAGCCATCAGGCGCTGAGAAACCCGGCGGCACCGCATATTTCATGTCGTTATTATCGAGTGTGTAGGGGATGATCAGCATCGGCTTGCCTGCTGCCGTCACATAAAAAGGCAAATCATCCGCATATGAATCCGAATCATACAGGAAGCCACCATGTTCCGCGACCAGGCGGCGCGTATTTGGGCTGATGCGTCCGGTATACCAGCCAACCGGGCGCGTGCCGGTCAGGCGTTCAATCACCTCAACACAACGCGCGATCTCCGCACGTTCCGTCGTCTCATCCACATCGTGATAATCAATCCAACGCCAGGCATGGGAAGCGACCTCATGCTCCGCCTCGGCGAAGGCGCGCGTGACAGTCGGGTTCAATTCAAGCGCGCGACCCACACCATAGACGGTCAATGGCAGCTTATGCGCGGCAAAGGCACGCAGAATGCGCCATACGCCAGCGCGCGCGCCGTAATCGAATTGGCTTTCCACGGTGCGATTGCGTTCACCAATAATGGGCGAACCACCCGGCACTTCATGCAAATACAATTCGCTGCCGGCATCACCATTCAGCACCGTATTCTCACCACCCTCTTCGTAATTCAGCACGAAGGAAAGCGCGAGCTTCGCGCCATTAGGCCATTTCGGGTCTGGCGGATTGGCGCCATAGCCCAGGAAATCGCGCGGGTAATCAGTTTCCGCCGCCATCATATGGGAAGTGTCTGTCATGCCACGCTCTCCTTTAGTTGGTCGCATGTCCCGAGTCGCCAAGTGAAGCCACTTGGCTCGGACATGCTCCTTAAGCTAACTTCAGCCCAATAATGCCCGCGGTGATCAGCGCCACGGAAGCCCAGCGTAGCGCGGTATTCGCATCGCCGAATAGCGTAATGCCTACCAGAAAGGCGCCAACGGCGCCGATGCCGGTCCAAACGGCATAGGCGGTGCCAATAGGGATTTCTCGCAGCGCCAGCAGCAACAAGCCGCCACTCGTGACGATGCAGACGATGGCGAAGGCCAGCCAGCCATAACGCAGCGCGCCCGCACTCCAACCGAGCTTGAGGCCAATTGGCCAGCCGATCTCGCAAAGCCCCGCCAACAGCAAATATATCCAGCCCATGCGTCATCCTTCACATCAAGAATATCAAGCACCACGCAACTACCAGGATGGTCATGCCAACAGCAGGCGGCAAGTGAAGCCAGAAAGACTCGCCATAAAAAAAGGGCCAGCACTTGGCTGGCCCCTTTCAGTAGTGCTGGGCGAATGCCTCAGCTCAAGAGATCCGCCGGCACCGTGCCACCATTTTCGGCAACCTTCTTCATCACCTGCTTATGCAGCCAGATATTCATCGTGGCGGAATCGTTCATATCGCCCGTATAGCCAAGCTCTGTCGCAAGTTCCTTGCGGGCGCCGAGGCTGCTATCTAGGTTCAGCAGCTTCATCAAATCCACAATTGACGTGCGCCAATTGAGCGGTTGCCCCGCTGCGGCAGCCTTGCTTTCCATCAGCGCCACCAGGTCCACCGCGCTCAGCGCCTTCACCGGCTCAGCGGCGGCAGAAGCAGCGACGGAAACGGCAGTGGCTGCGCCGGAAATGGCTTCCTTCGCGCCGCCTAGCGCGGTAGCGGGCGCAGCTTCTGCGCGGCCGAAAATGCTGCCAATGATGCGTCCAAGAATGCTCATGTGATCTGTCCCTTTTCGATTTTATTGCAAGGGAATAGGCAACCGCGCCTTTCCCCAACCAAGCGTAGAATAGCCGATTACATAGTTCAGTGAACAGAAAGGTATGTGATATTTAATAAATTTGAAAACAGCGCCCAACCAGAAAGCGCGAGCCTCGCAAAATTCGGCCATTTCGGCTCGGGCGGTTGGGCACCATAGCCCAGGAAATCACGCGCGTAGCCGGTATTGGCGGCGCGTATCGTCACGGCGGATCAAGTTCCCGCACCATCTCAATCGCATAGGTCCGGAAGCCGGCCTTGCGATAAATGCGTTCAGCGTCATCATTGCCGGCCAGGACACCAATGTGAAGCCGCCTGCAACCGGCCGCCCGGGCATGCGCCTCAGCCAGCGCAAGCATGGCGCGGAAGGCGCCCTGGCCACGCCAGGCCTCTTCGATGAAGGCATCGCAAATCCAGGCTTCACGACGATATTCCGGGGCAAGGTAAGGCGGCGCTTCATCCAATGCGAGGAATAAGTGGCCAATGACGCGCCCCTCTGCCTCGGCCACCAGCATAAGTCCTGTACTGCCGACGCGGCGGATGAAATGCCCCAGCACGGGCTCTGCGCTGGCAACATCAATTGCGCGGTCCCCGGTGATTTCATGCTCAAACCGGTTCAGCGCAGCGGTAGTTGCCAGCAACGCCTCATGGTCGGCCTCTCTCGCCACCCTGACAAGAAAGGCCGCCATTGCTTCAGTTACGGCTCTTGTCCACCAAGGCGCCCTTCTTGATCCAGGGCATCATGGCGCGCAGCTTCTCACCCACTTCTTCAATCGGGTGTTCAGCCAAGCGGCGACGCGTGGCCTTGAAGCTTGCCTGGTTCACCTTGTTTTCCAGCATCCAATCGCGCGCGAAGCGGCCAGACTGGATATCTTCCAGCACGCGCTTCATTTCCGCCTTGGTTTCCGCGGTGATGATGCGCGGACCCGTGACGTATTCGCCATATTCTGCCGTGTTGCTGATCGAATAATTCATGTTGGCGATGCCGCCTTCATAAATCAGGTCCACAATCAGCTTCACTTCATGCAAGCATTCGAAATAGGCCATTTCCGGCGCATAGCCGGCTTCCACCAAGGTTTCGAAACCCGCCTTGATGAGTTCCACCAGGCCACCGCACAGCACGGTCTGCTCACCGAACAGATCGGTTTCGCATTCTTCCTTGAAGGTGGTTTCGATCACGCCAGAACGCCCGCCACCAATGGCGGAAGCGTAAGACAGCGCGATTTCCAACGCATTGCCCGAAGGGTTCTGATTGACGGCCACCAGGCAAGGCACGCCGCCGCCCTTTTGGTATTCGCTGCGCACCGTATGGCCGGGGCCCTTGGGCGCGATCATGAACACATCAATATCCGCACGGGGATCGAGCAGATTGAAATGCACATTCAAGCCATGCGCGAAGGCAAGCGCGGCACCCGGCTTCATATTCGCATGCAGGCTTTCGCGATACAGATCGCCCTGGATTTCATCCGGCGTCAGCACCATGACCACATCGGCCCATTTCGCTGCATCTGCCGGCGACATCACCTTGAAGCCAGCGGCTTCCGCCTTTTGTGCGGACCCACCGGGACGCAGCCCAATCACCACATCCTTCACGCCGGAATCGCGCATATTCATCGCATGAGCATGGCCCTGGCTGCCGAAGCCAATGACCGCAACCTTCCGGGCCTTGATCAGATTCACATCCGCATCGCGGTCATAGTAAACGCGCATCTGCCGTTTCTCCTTTGCTACGCAGCTTTTCGCCCGGATTGATCCGTGCGGGGCTTTTCTTCCACGCAAAACAGGCGTGACCCCTTGGGCGAATAAGGCCCGTTCATTCCTTTATTTTACGCCTTCCGACAAGATGCTGAATGCATCAGCCAGGCGTTTTATCTACCCGAATTGCCGGACGGTCAGGCCGCCCGCTTGAAAGGCACTGCACTTTCCTCAGCGTATTTCGCCAGCGCCACGCGATACTTGTCCCGCCGCCATTGCAGCAACCGCCAGGAAGCCTTAGCCGCCAGGTCTGAAACTCGCCCGCGCGGATCGAGCCCAATGGTCTTGAAGATCATCCCCATGCCGCGTTCGATATGGTTAAAGTGATAAAACCCAATCGCGCGCCCCATATAGGCAGTGGTGGAGCGTTCATGGTCGTAGGGCGTGCCCTCAGGCTCATTGGCGCTGTGGAAGGCGAAGGCGAGTTCATCATCCTCCGTCTCCCCAATGCGGCCCAAAGCCACACGCAGGCGCTTGGAGAAGGAGAGATTCTCGCGCGCCAGATAGCGCTTCATATGGTCATAAAACAGCTTGAAGTGGCGGTATTCATCGGCAGCGATCAGCCGGCAGACCTGCTTCAGCGCGGGTTCTTCGGTGGCTTCGCCAAGCGCTGTGTAATAGCTGCTGGTGCCGGTTTCCACCATGCAACGCGCGATCAATTCGCCTGTTCGGCTGCCACGAATGGAAGCCTCCACATCTAATTGAATCTGATAGCCAGCGCGATAACGTTCAAAGGCCGCGGTAAAATCCCAGCCGGGATCAGCCAACATACCCCAGCGGCCGAGCGCATCGCCATGCTGGGTTTCTTCCACGCCCCAATGTTCGACAGCCGCGATGAAATCCGGATCTTCAGCGAAAACGCGCGTGAGGTAGGTCACGTAATCCGCCGCATTGCGTTCCACCATGGCGGCAGCCTTGATCAGCGGCACGATTTCAGAATCAACCTTGGAAGGATCGAAGCGATCCCAACCAAGCTCATCAATATGCCAATGCTTCATGTGCCTACCCCGAGCGCCTTGCCATGAGGGGCCTTAACGACCCATTCAGACTATGTTTTGTGCCAA
>JBILPX010000009.1:0-22236 GCA_044373565.1 Roseomonas sp. | reverse complement strand
TGGCTACATTCACCTGTGCCAGCTCTATCTGCCGGCGATGGAAGCGCGCAAGGCGGGCGCGGTGGTGAACATTATCGGCATGGCCGGGCGTTCACCCAAGGCCGGCTATATTTGCGGCGGCGCGGGCAATGCTTCGCTGATTGCCTTCACGCAAGCTTTGGGCGCGGCGACGCAGGCCAATGGCGTGAAGGTTGTCGGCATCAATCCCGCCGTGACCAAAACCGATCGCATGATCACCCAGGCGCGCGTCAATGCGAAGCTGAAATTCGGCGACGAGGAACGCTGGGCGGAAACCATTACCGGCCTGCCCTTCAACCGCCCAATCGAATCAGCCGAAATCGCTGACCTTGCCGTGTTCCTGGCAAGCCCACGTGGCGTTTATGTGAATGGCACAGTGGTGGATGTGGATGGTGGCGGGATGTGGCGCGGCTGATTAGGGCAGATCACGTTCAGATGGAATCATCTGAACGTGTGAAGATGCTCGAAAAACAACGATGTAGAGCGGGTTGCGTGAACCCATGTGAACGCAACACGCTCTAGCAGCGCTACTTCTTCCAGGGCGTACGCTGCCACATCTCGCCATAGGTGGCGTATTGCTCGTCCACGAAGCCGCGCATTGTGGCGCGGTTCATGTGCCGCACAATCAGGAAATCCCGGTCCGCCATGGCGCGGAAATCCGGGTCTTCCGCCGTGCGGCGCACTGCTTCTTCCCAGCGCGCCAGAATGGGTTCGGGCGTCGCCGCAGGCAGGGCAAAGCCGCGCGCTGAACTCGCTGCCAGCGGAAAGCCGGCCTCCGCGACTGTCGGCAAATCACCCGCCTTCTCCCAGCGCTGCTTTTCCATGAGCGCCAGCACCCGCAGACTTCCTTGCAAATGCGCGCGCACGGTCAGGCTGACGGTGGAAATCGAGCCCACCACATGCCCACCCTGGACCAATTGCATGGCCTGGCCCGCACCCGTGGTGGGCAGCCAGGTGAAGCGCGCACCTGAGGCGTTTTCCAATTGCATCAACGCCAGATGCGGCGTGCTGCCTATGCCTGCGCCCGCCATGGTGATCTCCTCGGGCTTGGAGCGCGCGGCTTCAATCAGATCGGTCAGGCTGCGATAGGGCGAATTGGGGGCCACGAAAATCGTATAGGGTTCGTCGGTCAAAAGCCCGACATAGGCGAAGCTATCCAAGCGGTAGCGCGGCGTATTGTCATGCAAAGCGGTCACCAAGGCGGGCAGGGAAACCAGCGCGGCCACGCGCCCATCCGCCGGCGCCACCGAGACCTCATTCAACATGATCATGCCGCCGGCGCCGGGGCGATTGACGACAATGATCTGCTGCCCACCCAAATATTTTTCCAGAAAAGGCGCGGCCATGCGCGCGGCGAGGTCAATATTCCCGCCGGCGGTGAAGCCCACCATGATCTGGATTGGCCTTTCCTGCGCCTGAACCTTGATCGCGGGTGCCGCCAACCCCGCCGCCAGCATCGCGCGCCTGCCGATCATGCCGAAACCTCCCTCATTCACGTAAATTACAGCCCGGCTGGCGGGTGCAGGCAAGGAAAAAACTTGCGCATTGTTGGGCTTGATCTAACCTTGGGGTTATTCACGCCGTGGAGACCGCCATGCTGCGCTTCAGCAATTTTCTCTTCCCCGAAAGCCGCGACCCTTCCAGTGATCACCGCGTGATCGCGGAAAGCATCGCGGAGGCCAAGCTGTGTGATGAGCTTGGCGTGGAAGTGCTCTGGCTTGCCGAACATCATTTCGATGGCAATTGCGCCTATGTGGACCCGGTGACCTTCGCCGCTGCCGTGCTTTCGGCGACCAAGCGGATCAAGGTTGGCTTCGCGGTGGCGCAGGTATCGCTGCATCACCCGATGCGGCTCGCCGAGCAAATGTCGCTTTTGGATAATCTTTCAGACGGGCGCGTGATTGTCGGGCTTGGGCGCGGCACGGCCTATAATGTCTATGAATACCAGGGCTATGGCATTCCGGCGGAAGAAGCGCTGGAACGCTATGAGGAAGCCGAGGGCATTATGCTGCAGGCCTGGACCAGCCCGAATGGTTTTCAGCACAAGGGCAAGTTCTGGGATTTGAACGTGCCGAGGCTGCGCCCGGAACCCTTCACCAAGCCGCACCCTTATGTGATCCGTGCTGCATCATCCGAAGATGGCGCGCTGCACCTCGCGCGGCGTGGCCTGCCGTTTTTGATGAATGTGCAATCGCTGGAGGTTACGCAGAAGCGCCTGGCAGCCTATCGCGCCACGTTGACGGAGGCGGGGTTCGACGCCGCGCATATCGCGCATTGCCTTGATGAAAGCTGGGTCTGGCGCAATGTGGTGGTGGCGGAAACAGATGAGGAAGCGCGGCGCATCGCGATCCCTGCTTTTGAGGCTATGCAGACGCAGCGCAAGGCTATGCGTGAGAAGATCTACGCCGAACAGGGCGTGATCATGAAAAAGGAAACCGCGCCCCCCGCGCGTACCAATCCGGAACACGCGCTGGTTTGCGGCGCGCCCGCGACCGTTGCGGCCCGCATGGCGGAGATTGAAGCCACAGGTGTTGGTGGCGTGATCTGTTCCTTCCGCTTGGGGCCGATGAGCGCGGAGGTGACCAACAAATCCATCCGGCTTTTCATGGAACAGGTGGCGCCACGCTTCGCAGGCCACATGCGACAAGCGGCGGAATAGGCGGGCGAAAGATTACGCCCGCGCTGGCAACTGCATCTCAGCCTTACCCAGCGCGCTTAGCGCCGTGGCCACAATTTGCGGCGCATTCAGCCCTGCCTGATCATATTGCTTGCGCGGCGCTTCGTGATCAATGAAGACATCCGGCAGGCACATGGGGCGGATTTTCAGCCCGCGATCCAAAAGGCCGCGCGTTGCCAAATGATGCATCACCATGCTGCCGAAGCCGAGCATGGAGCCTTCCTCGATCGTGATCAGCACCTCATGCTCACGGGCCAGCCGTTCCACCAAAGCGCTATCAAGCGGCTTGGCAAAGCGCGCATCGGCAACCGTGCAGGAAAGCCCATGCGTTGCCAATTCATCAGCTGCCTTCAGGCATTCCTGCAAGCGCGCGCCATAGGACAGAATGGCAATCGCAGTGCCTTCGCGCAGCACGCGGCCCTTGCCGATTTCCAGCACTGAACCGCGCTTGGGCAATTCCAGACCGAAGCCCTCGCCGCGCGGATAGCGCAGCCCGCTTGGCCGATCATCAATCGCAGCACTGGTCGCGACCATATGCATCAGCTCCACCTCATCGGCGGCGGCCATCAGCACCATATTGGGCAGGCAGCCGAGATAGGCGATATCGAAAGACCCCGCATGGGTCGCGCCATCTGCGCCCACCAACCCGGCGCGATCCATGGCGAAGCGCACCGGCAGCGATTGCAGCGCCACATCATGCATGATTTGGTCATAGGCGCGTTGCAAAAAGGTGGAATAAATCGCGCAAAACGGCTTCAGCCCTTCGGTTGCAAGCCCGGCCGCGAAAGTCACTGCATGTTGTTCCGCGATACCGACGTCAAAGCTGCGGCGCGGGAACTTCTTCGCAAACAGGTCAAGCCCCGTGCCGGTTGGCATGGCTGCATTAATGGCGACAATACCCTCATCCGCCTCAGCCTCTGCGATCAGCGCATTGGCGAAGACCTTCGTGAAGGAAGGCGGGCCAGGCGGCGCCTTGGCCTGTTCGCCGGTGATCACATTGAACTTCACCACGCCGTGATATTTGTCGGGCGAGGATTCCGCCGGCGCATAGCCCTTGCCTTTTTGCGTCACCACATGCAGCAGGATTGGGCCTTTGTGATCCGTATCGCGCAGATTGCGTAGAATGGGCAGCAAATGGTCCAGATCATGCCCATCCACCGGGCCGACATAATAGAAGCCAAGCTCTTCAAATAGCGTACCGCCGGTCAACAGCCCGCGCGCATATTCATCAGCCCGGCGTGCTGCGCGTTCCAACGGAGCAGGAAAACGCTTGGCCAGCCGCGCCATCATATCGCGCAGCGAAAGGAAAGGGCGCGATGAAATCAGCTTGGACAAATAAGCGCTCATCGCACCAACAGGCGGCGCGATGGACATGTCATTATCGTTCAGGATGACAATCAGATTGGCTTTTGAAGCGCCGGCATTATTCATGGCTTCATAAGCCATGCCCGCACTCATGGCCCCATCGCCGATCACGGAAATCACATGGCGATCCTTGCCCTGCAATTGGCTGCCAATCGCCATGCCAAGGCCCGCGGAAATGCTGGTCGAAGAATGCGCGGCGCCGAAGGGGTCGTATTCGCTCTCACTCCGTTTGGTGAAGCCGGAAAGCCCGCCGCCCTGGCGCAGCGTGCGGATGCGATCGCGCCGTCCAGTCAAAATCTTATGCGGATAGGCCTGGTGCCCGACATCCCAGATCAGTCGGTCATGCGGCGTATCAAAAATCGCGTGTACCGCGACGGTCAATTCCACCACCCCAAGCGATGCGCCAAGATGCCCGCCGGTGACGGACACCGCATCAATCGTCTCGGCGCGCAATTCTTCGGCCAGGCGCTTCAATTGTTCGCCCGAAAAATTCCGCATATCGCTTGGGATCGTGATACGATCGAGCAGCGGTGTGACAGGACGGTTCATTTAGCTTCTCCGCGCGATTGTGTAATCGGCCAGCGCGCGCAAATGCGCCGCTGCTTCCCCAAAAGCATCCAGATGATCTTGCGCCTGGGCGGCAAGCCGTTCCGCTTGCAGCCTGGCGCGTTCAAGTCCCAAAAGCCCAACCAAAGTGGCCTTGCCTGCATCGGCATCCTTGCCGGTGCGCTTGCCGGTTTCCTCGGCTGAGGCGGTCGCATCCAGCACATCATCGGCAATCTGAAAGGCAGCGCCCATATCACGGCCATAGGCGGAAAGCGCATGGCGTAGCTGAATGGGTGCCTTGCCCAGAATGGCGCCGGCTTCGGCAGAAAATTCAATCAGCTTACCGGTCTTCAGCAATTGCAGCCGCCCGATTTCCGCTTCTTCCAAAGGCCGGCCCGCTTCTTCTGCCAGCATATCCAGCATCTGCCCGCCACACATGCCGCGCGCCCCGGCGGCACGCGCCAAGGTACGGCACAGCTCAGCGCGCACGGCAGGGTCGGGGTGTGTGTCGGGTTCGCTCAACACCAGAAAGGCCTGGGCTTGCAGCGCATCGCCGGCCAGTACGGCGGTTGCTTCATCAAAGGCACGATGCACGGTGGGCTTGCCGCGGCGCAGATCATCATCATCCATGCAGGGCAGATCATCATGCACCAGCGAATAGGCGTGTAGCATTTCAATCGCTGCTGCCACCCGGAGCGCCGCTTCGCGCGACACGCTGAATTGCGCCGCCCCTTCCAGTACCAGAAAACCGCGCAGCCTTTTGCCGCCGCCCATGCTGGCATAGCGCATGGCTTCAAACAGCCGCGCCTCATCGCCTTCCGGCGGTGGGATCAAGGCATCAAGCGCCTGATCAATTTCCGCAGCCGCTGCCGCCATGGCAGCAGCAAGGGCCTTGGTGGGATCAGGCATGGGCGCGGACATGCGGCGCGCTATTCCACGTCTCGCAAGGATAGCCCGGCCGGGCCAACCACAATGGCTTGGATTTTCTGCTCCGCTTCCGCGAGCTTCGCCTCACAATGGCGCTTCAGCGCCGCGCCGCGCTGATACGCGGTGACCGAGGCTTCCAAGGCGCCCTTGCCGCTTTCCAATTCCCGCACAATTCCCTCAAGCTCCGCGAGCGCTTGCTCGAAGGAAAGGGCGGCTACATCTGACGGCGGGGCCCCCGCCGCATCATTGGGTGTACGTGCCATACTGTCAGCCTAGCCTTACATACATCGAAATGTCTATTCCGGCTCGATGCCCGCGGTACGAATTGCTGAGGTCCAGCGCTGGGTCTCGGCTTTTACAAAGGCCGCAGCCTCTTCGGGGGTGGAGGTTGAAACCACCATCCCGAAGCCGGAAGACAGCCTTTCGCGCAAATCTGCCTGTTCCCCGGCGCGGCGCACGGCGGCATTCAGGCGGGAAACCGCAATGGCCGGCGTGCCGGCGGGCACGAAAAGCCCGAACCAGGCGGTGATTTGATAGCCGGGCAGGTTCCCGGCTTCGGCCACCGTTGAAATCTCCGGCAGCATGGCGGAACGCTGCGGGGAGGTGATGCCGAGGATGCGCAGCTTCCCATCCCGCGCCTGCGGCAGGATAACCAATTGATCCGCCACGAAAAGATCAACCCGCCCCGCCAGCAAATCCTGCACCGCGAGCGGCGAGGAACGATAGGGCACGCGGAGCATCTTGGCGCCCGCCATATGGGCCATGAGTTCGGTCGAGACCTGCTGGGACGAAGACGCGGAGGCATAGGTGACGCCCTCCGGCTTGGCTTTCGCCTCGGCCAGCAATTCGGCCAGGTTCTGCCAACGCGATTCGGCCCGCACCGCGACCAGGAGCGGGACGGAACCGAGGGTGGAGACCGAGATGAAGGCGGTGTCCACATCAAAGGGCACGCGCTTGAAGAGCGCGCCTGCGGCGGCATTGGTGGAATTGGTGCCGATCAGCACGGTCAGCCCATCGGGCGTGGCGCGGGCTACGGCCTCGGCCCCGATCAACCCATTGGCCCCGGCGCGGTTTTCCACCACGACATTCTGGCCGAGGGTATCGCGCATTTTCTCGGTAAAGACGCGCGCGACCGTATCGGTGGCAGAGCCGGGGGCGAAGGGCACAATGGCGCGCACCGGGCCAGGCGGCCAATCCTGCGCGGCGGCAAGGCGTGGCGCTAAAGCCGCGGCGGGCAGGGCGGCGAGAAGATGACGACGGCGCATGGCGGACCTCTTTGTTTTCGAATGTGAGATTTGGGGGCGCTGGGCGGCGCTCTGCAAGGGTTAATTGAGCATCAAGGCCTGGACATGGGCGGCCACTGAGGAACCAAGCGCGGCCAGATCATAGCCCCCCTCCAGCACTGAAACCACGCGCTCTTCGGCATGGCGCGCGGCCAATGCACAGAGTTCTGCCGTGATCCAGGCGAAATCCGCTTCCGTTAGCCGAAGCTGTGCGAGCGGGTCCGCAACATGCGCGTCAAACCCCGCCGAGATGATCAGCAATTCAGGCGCGAAGGCATCCAAGGCGGGCAGCAACAATCTCTCCCACACAGCGCGAAACGCCGCGCCATCGGCGCCCGGCGGCAGCGTCGCGTTGAAGATATTGCCCACCCCCCTTTCCTGCGGCGCGCCGGTGCCGGGGTAAAGTGGCCATTGATGGGATGATGCCAGCATCAGTGATGTATCAGCTTCAAAACAGGCTTGCGTGCCATTGCCGTGGTGCACATCGAAATCAGCGACTGCCACGCGCGTCAGCCCATGCACAGCCTGGGCATGGCGCGCAGCAATGGCTGCATTGGCAAAAAGGCAAAACCCCATGGGGCGCGATGGTTCGGCGTGATGGCCAGGCGGGCGAGTCGCGCAAAAGGCGTGGCGGATGGGGCTGGTGCACACCGCATCCACCGCCGCCACCGCCGCGCCGGCACTCCGCAAGGCAGCCTCGATGCTGCCATGAGACATGATGGTATCGGCATCCAAAGCCACGCGGTCACCCTGAGCGGGGGCGGAGTCTAGGATGGCATTCAGATACGCTTCTGGATGCACACGCAGGATCTGTTCGTGAGTCGCGCGCGGGGCCTCGGCGCGGGGCAGGGCGCTGAAGGCTTCGGCTTCCAGGGCGCGGGTCACGGCGCGCCAACGATCCGGGCATTCCGGGTGATGCGGCCCGGGATCATGCGCCACGCAAGCGGCATGGGTCAGGATCAGCACGCTCATGCCGGTGGATCGTCGCGCTTGCGGATGATGAAGCGATAGCTGCCCTGATCTTCGGAAAACGCCACCAGCGCATGGCCGGTTTCCCGGCAAAAAGCGTTGAAATCGGGCACCGAGGCCGGGTCTGTCGCCAGCACTGTCAGCCGCGCCCCGGCTGCCATGCCGCGCAAGGCCTTATTCGCCTTCAGCACCGGCAAGGGGCAGGTCAGGCCCTTCACATCCAGGATCGTCTCACTCATGCGGCTTCTTCCATCATTCCAAGCACGGCGCGTCCAGTTCAGGCTTGCACCGCCGCGCGGCCTTGACCAAGACTATTAGCATGAAACTCGGCATTGATCTGGGCGGCACCAAGACGGAAATCGTGGCCCTTGGCGATAATGGCGCTGTACTGCTGCGCGAACGCCGCGCGACCCCCGCGGATTATGATGGCGTTTTGGCGACCATCACGGGGTTGGTGGCGGAAGCCGAAGCGCGGCTTGGCGCCCAGGGCAGCCTTGGCATTGGCATTCCGGGCAGCCTGAGCCCCGTGACTGGCCTGGTGCGTAATGCCAATTCCCAGGCTTTGAATGGCCGTGCGCTGAAGCAGGATCTGGAAGCCCGCCTTGGGCGCGCGGTGCGCATCAGTAATGACGCGAATTGCCTGGCGATGAGCGAGGCCGCCGATGGCGCCGGTGCTGGCTACACGACGGTTTTCGCGGTGATCATCGGCACCGGGACTGGCGCGGGCATTGTCTCCGGCGGGCGGATTCTGGATGGGCCGAATGGCACGGGGGGCGAATGGGGCCATGTGCCGCTGCCCTGGATGCGCGCGGAGGAATTTCCCGGC
Source organism: Roseomonas sp. (assembly GCA_044373565.1). Lineage (GTDB taxonomy): Bacteria > Pseudomonadota > Alphaproteobacteria > Acetobacterales > Acetobacteraceae > Neoroseomonas. The sequence goes on along the minus strand of JBILPX010000009.1, from coordinate 13,625 downwards.
CCGCGCTGCTGGTGCGGCCAACTCGGCTGCCTGGAAACCTTTCTGTCTGGCCCGGCCTTGGCGGCAGATTGCGATGGTGCGGGCGCGCGTGATGCCTCTGGCCTACCGGCGCGGGCGGCTTCGGGGGATCAGCGCGCGCAAGCGGCGCTGACGCGGCATGCGGATCGGCTCGCGCGCGCCTTGGCGATGATGGCCAATATCCTGGACCCGGATGTGATCGTGCTGGGCGGCGGCTTGTCCAATATGGCGCATCTCTATCGCGATGTTCCGGGGCTGATGGCGCGGCACGGCTTTGGCGATGTGGCGCGCACGCCGGTGGTGCAGGCGAAGCATGGCGATTCCTCGGGCGTGTTTGGCGCCGCGCGGCTATGGGACGGGGCATGATCGCGCGCGAGGCTGGAATTTCTGCTGGCGCCGTGCTTTGGCGGGGCGCCGAAATCGTCATGAGGCGCTTCTTGCCCTGGCTCAGGCGTTAGATCGTGCCCGCACTCTGCCGCGATTGCTTCCATCACACGGCCGAGGATTTCACGCGTTGCCCAGCTTGCGGGTCACGGCGCGTGGTGGCCCACCCCGACCTGTTTCGGCTGACCGTCGCGCATATTGATTGCGATGCCTTCTATGCCAGCGTGGAAAAGCGTGACCGGCCAGAATTGGCGACGCGCCCGGTGATTGTGGGCGGCGGCACACGCGGCGTGGTCGCTGCCTGCTGCTACATTGCGCGGCTTTCCGGGGTGCGCAGCGCCATGCCCATGTTCAAGGCGCGCGCCGCCTGCCCCGATGCAGTGGTGATCAAACCCGATATCGCCAAATACGCCCACGAAGGTGCCCGCATCCGCGGCATGATGGAAACGCTCACCCCCCTCGTGCAGCCGCTATCCATTGATGAGGCCGTGCTTGACCTGCGCGGGACCGAGGCACTGCACAACGCGCCCCCCGCTGTGGTGCTGGCGCGTTTCGCACAGGCCGTCGAGCGGGAAGTGGGCGTCACGGTCTCGGTTGGGTTGGCCGGCAATCGGCTAATGGCGAAGCTCGCCGCCGAACGCGACAAGCCGCGCGGCTTTGCCGTGATCGGGCGGGGGGAGGCCGCCGCCTGGCTTGCCCCGCAATCGGTCGCGGTACTGCCAGGCGTGGGGCCAGCCATGGCGAAGCGCCTGACGGCGGCGGGGTTTGTGCGCCTTGGGCAATTGGCCGCTTTGGATGCGCGCGCGGCGTTGGCGCGCTTTGGCTCGGATGGCCCAGCGCTGGTGGCGCGCGCGCGGGGTGAGGATGACCGCCCGGTCAACCCAAGCCGAGAGACCAAAAGCATCAGCGCTGAGACCACGTTTGATACCGATATCTCGGTACTGGCGGCGCTTGAGGCGCCGCTTTGGCGGCTTTGCGAAAAGCTCGCGCGGCGGCTCAAGGAAAAGGGGTTGGCGGCGGGCGGCTTAGTGCTGAAGCTGAAGGCGGCGGATTTCACGCTCCGCACCCGGTCTCAGCGGCTGGCGGAACCAAGCCTATTACCGGAGGTAATTTTCGCCGCCGCGCGGCCGCTATTGCAGAAGGAAGCCGATGGCACGGCGTTTCGGCTGATTGGCATTGGCGCCCAGCCCCTGGCGCCGGCGGATCAGGCGGATCGCGGCGACCTTGCAGACCCTGACGCCCCGCGCCGGGCAGCCCGCTGGAAGGCCATGGAGGCACTTCGCGCGCGCTTCGGTGAGGATGCGGTGATCGCCGGGCGGGGTTTTGCGCCCAAGCCGCCCGAGGTCCAGAAGGAAGGCCGATCAGCCAAGCCCGTGCTGGAAGAAGGTCGGCCCATCAAGCCCAAAGCAGAGACTGGGACTGTGGAGGAAACCTAGAGGTGCGATTCATGGTGATTCCTCTTGGCATGAAAGCACTCTAGCTCCGCCTCGGCATTAGCACGATCGCCACCATCGCCAGCAAAAGGCTCGCGACCCACCAGGCCTGCCATAGCCCGAAGGAAAGCATCCCCGTCACGGCCGCTGAGGCCAACATGCCGGCACCAACGGCCGGTGCGGCACTTCGCGCAGCCGCAAAGCCAAGAGCCAGCATCAAAGCCGCGCCAATCAGCGCGCCAATGCCGCCCAATTCCAGCCAAAGCTGCAAGGCGCCGTTATGGGGATGCAGCGGCATTACCTCCACATGCGGCAATACTAAAAATGCGCGCTGCGCCGGCGCGGTGATGTTCAGCCGATCCAGCGTTGCTGCATCGGGCTGAGCCCGCCCACCCGGCATGGCGCGGCTGGCTTCCAAGCCCCAGCCTGTCAGTGGTTTTTCGGCAATGCGCGCGGCGGCGAAATCCCAGATCACCAGCCGATGCACTGCCGAAGGCGGCAAGTTGGCTGAGGGGATTTGCGGAATAAAGGCAACCAGCAACGGCATCAGCAGGATCAATACCGCCACCCCTGCCCCCACCAATTTCGGCACCAGGCGCGGCGCCGCCAGGCTGAGCAGCGCTGCGGCCAAGCCCGCAATGGTGGCAAGCCGCGCTGTTTCTCCTGGCAGGGCGATCAGCACACCGGCCCCCAGCACCAGCAGCGCCGTCCGCGCAAACCAGGGCCAGGGCAGGGCAAAACCCATCGGCAGTAGCAGCGCCATGAGTGACGCCGCGGGCTTCAGCCCGAACATCAAGCTAGCCGGCACTTCCTTGAGACCACGCACCGCCGCGCGCAGCGCATTGCCGCTTTGCCAATCGGCAAAAGCAGCCGCCAAGCCAAAGACCAAGCCAAAGCCGATCCATTGCATCAGCCGCGCGCCTTGCGCTGCACCAGCGGCGCCATGCGCCAGCAGAATCATGGCGGCCAGGGTTACGGCCAGCAGCGCCGCGCGCCCGGGCTCTGGCGCCCAAAGCGCGGTGATTGCACCCCACCCCGCCAGCATCAGCCCAAGCAGCAGCACGGGGTTGCTCGGCAGGCTTGGCCGCCACCCGGCGCGCCAGCCGAGCATGAGTGTGATGGCCATGGGGATAAGCGCCAGCGGCGCCATAGCCTTGGATTGCAGAACCGTCACAAAAGGCGCGGTAAGAAGAGCAATGGCGAGGGGCAGGCCGGGGTGGGACATGCTTTCGGGCTTAGAACAGTTTGCCCTGCCTTGGAACCGCGCCGCGCCATGCGCGCCCATGCGTGTCACATTTTCTCACCTAGGGTAACAGACAGGCGGCTTTTCACACGCTACATGGCGGGCCAGGAGATCACGCAATTGCTGCCCGCCATTCCCGTTTTCGATTTACGCACCGAAGCCCAGCCATCGCTTGCCGCCATGCGCGCCGCGCCAGTGCGCGCAGAATCCCTCTGGCACTGGGCACGGGGACACTATACCCCGGCGGGCATGGCATTTGCGGATCGGCTTTCGCGCCATTGGCTCCGCCGCAATGACAATCCATTGCGCGATGAGATCGAGGCCATTGCGGCAGCACTGCCGGGGCCTGGCGGACATGCGCTGAACCTTTCCTTCGAATGGGGCTGCACCGTTGGGCTGGGCGCGGCAGAGGCGCCCTTCATGCTCCGCGTGCTGGATTGGCCTTTGGAAGGGCTCGGGGAACGGCTATGTGTCTTTAACCAGGCAGGGCCGGCGGGGGAATGGTTCAATCTCGGCTGGCCGGGCTTTGCCGGGGTGATCACGGCGCTGGCGCCGGGGCGCTTTGGCATTGCCATCAATCAGCCGCCTTTGCCGCAAATTGCGCTCGCGCGGATGGCGCGCCGTGCGGGTGCGGATTTCCTGGGAATTGCCGTGGATTGGTTGGCCGCTCGGCCGGCACGCTGGCGCCACCGCGGCCTGCCGCCGGCGCATCTTTTACGCATGGTGTGCGATACCGCGCCGGATTACGCCGCCGCACTTGCCATGCTGCGCGATACGCCGCTGGCCGCCGGCGCATCTTTTACGCATGGTGTGCGATACCGCGCCGGATTACGCCGCCGCACTTGCCATGCTGCGCGATACGCCGCTGGCCGCCGGCGCGATTTTTTCCTTGGCCGGCATCAAGCCAGGCGAGGCCACCGTGATCGAAAGGGCCGAGGCATCGCATGCCGTGATCGAAGCTGCCCCCACCGCCGTGGCCGCCAATGGCTGGCAATGCATCGCCAATCCCGGCGCGCCACGCTGGCGCTATAGCGCCGAACGCCACGCCGCCATGACGGCGCTGCTGAGCGGCCCGGTGCCCGGTGAGTTCGGCTGGCTCAAGCCACCCATCGCGAATGAAGGATCACGGCTTGCTGCCATGATGTGCCCAGCGACGGGCAGGTTGGAATTGCTGGGGCTTGAAGGCGGAGAAGCGGTGACGCGGCCGCTTTACTTGAATTGACATAAAAAACCCGGCGCTGCCTTGGCAACGCCGGGGCTTTCCAACAAAACGCAGTGCGCCAGCGTCACACCGCCGCGATGGCTTCCCGCCGCAATTCCACTGAAAGCGCATCCAGCGAACGCTCCACGCGGTCCAGCATTTCCGTTACCTCATCCTTGGTGATGACCAGCGGCGGGGAAAAGCCGATGCTGTCATTCATCATGGCGCGCAGGATCACGCCCTGTTCTTCACCATGCTTCACCAAACGCGGCCCAATCTTGCGCGCGGGGTCGAAGTTTTTCCGGGCTCCCTTGTCTTCCACCAATTCAATCGCGCCTACCATGCCAACGCCGCGCACTTCACCCACCATCGGGTGATTGGCGAAGCGGCGCTGCAATTCGCTTTGCAGATGCGGGCCCACGGATTTCACATGGCCGATCAGGTCCATCTCATCATAAATCTTCAGCGTTTCAATCGCGACCGCCGCCGCCACCGGATGCCCGGAATAGGTGAAGCCATGGCCCCAGGTGCCCACCGCGGAAGACCCCTCCACAATGCCTTGGAACACCCGTTCATTCACCATCACGGCGGAGATCGGCAGATAGGATGACGACAGCGCCTTGGCGCAGACCAGAATATCCGGCGTGATGCCAAAAGTCTGGCAGCCCCAGTAATTGCCGGTACGCCCAAAGCCGCAAATTACCTCATCGGCCACGAAAAGCACATCATGCTTTTTCAGCACGGCCTGGATTTTCTCGAAATAGGTGCGTGGCGGGACAATCACGCCGCCTGCGCCCATGGTCGGTTCCGCCCAGAAGGCAGCGACCGTCTCCGGCCCTTCATTGATGATATAGGCATCCAGTTCTTCCGCGAGGCGTGTCGCGAAATCTTCTTCCGATTCGCCTGGCTTCGCATCGTGGTAATGATGCGGCGTGCCAACGTGATGGAAGCGCCCGCCCGCGATGGGCGCATCAAACAGCTTGTGATTGGCGGGCAAGCCGGTCAGAGAAGCCGCCGCCAGCGTAATGCCGTGATAGCCCTTCAGGCGCGCAATCAGCTTCTTCTTCTCAGGCCGGCCAATCGCATTATTCATGTACCAGATCATCTTGATCGCGCTGTCATTCGCCTCAGACCCTGAATTGGCGAAGAAAACCTTGCTCATCGGCACCGGCGCGCGTTCGATCAGCATCTCGGCCAGATCAATCATCGGCTCATGCGATTTAGCCGTGAAGGAATGATAGAAGGGAAGCTTGCGCATCTGGTTGGTGGCGGCCTGCACCAGGCGTTCATTGTCAAAGCCGAGTGATGTGCACCACAGCCCCGCCATGGCTTCGATATATTCCTTGCCTTGTTCGTCGAAAATACGCACGCCCTTGCCGCGGCTGATCACCAGCGGGCCATTCACCTGATGCGCCTTGGCATCGGTATAGGGGTGCAGCACATTAGCAATGTCGCGGACGGCATTGGAATTGCGGGGCGGGGTCATGTTTTGGCTTCCTCGAACCTGATCACAAACCTGATTAAGGCATGCCTTGGCCCAAGACCCAAGAGGAAAGCGTTGCCCTTCGCCCCGCGCCGCGCCAAGTTACCCCAACGGAGGCGTCTCATGACCGAAATCAAACCCCATGCGGCCCATTGGGGCAGCCTTGATGTCATGGAGCATGGGCTGAGTGCGCGGGAGTTGGACGCAGGGGGTGCCCAGCCGGTCCGGCTGCTGCGGCGATTTGCGGCCTACCCCATCACGGGCACGGCTTTTGGCGGGTACGGGTGACAGTCTTGGGTCAAGGATATCAGCCCCCCTATCCGCCGCGCCATATTGGGCGACTGTCCATCTTGCAGCTTTATCTGCGCGGGCGGCGCAACATGCTCTCAGTCTTCAACCAGAACGCCTATGCCGCAGCGATGACGCGCATGAAGATCGGCCGGCGCCATGTGTTTTTTTTCAACATGCCAGAGGCGATCCAACAGGTATTGCAGGCGCAGCCCCGCATCTTCGAACGCAAATCGCCGCAGATGCGTCATGCCCTTGAACCGCTGCTCGGGGATGGGCTGATCATTTCAGACGGTCCAATCTGGAAGGCGCGCAGGCCAGTGGTGCAAGGTGTCACCCATGCATCGCGTATGGCGCGGCTTACACCGGTCATGACCACCGTTGCCGAGGAATGGCATTCCCGCTGGGCCGCCCTGCCAGCGGGGACCGAGCTTGAACTTCACGCTGAAATGGCGCGCCTTGCCGCGCAGGTCATCACGCGCGCGATCTTCGGGCGTAACCTGACTGGCACCCAGCTTGATCGGGTTGCGGTCGCTTTTAGCGACTACCAGGCGCGCATTGATCATCTTGACCTCGCGTCCATGATTGACCTTGCTGATGTGCTGCCACGGCTTCATGGCTTATGGCGGCGCCGCCAGATCGGCGCCATCCATGCCGTGGTGGATCAGCTCATTACCCAGGCACTGGCAGTGTCGCAGAATGAGGAAAGCCTGATTGGCAGCATGGCTCAGGCGGGCACGCTGGACCGCCGCGCCTTCCGCAATGAAGCCATCACGCTTTTTCTGGCAGGCCATGAGACCACGGCCAATGTCCTTGCCTGGGCTTGGTTCCTGCTGGCCGAGGCGCCAGGGGCAGAAGCAGACCTGTACGAAGAATTGGCCCGCGTGCTGAGTGGCCGTGCGCCAAGAATCGAGGACCTTCCGAACCTTCCCTATACCCGCGCCGTGGTCGAGGAAACGCTACGCCTTTACCCGCCCATACCGCTGCTGGCGCGTGAAGCGGCCGAGGATACGGTGGTGTCCGGCACTCCGGTGCCGCGCGGCGCGCTCGCTATCGTTGCACCCTGGATCGTGCACCGCCATCGCGCCCATTGGCCGGAGCCCGACACCTTCCGCCCAGAACGCTTCCTGCCCGGCGCGCCACCGCCTGCACGATACACCTACCTGCCCTTCAGCCTGGGCCCGCGGGTCTGCACGGGCGCGCTTTTCGGACTTTATGAGGCGATGATCTGCCTTGCCACACTGGCGCAAAGCTTCCGACTGAAGCTCAAGCCGGGGGCAAGGGTCATGCCGGTGATGCGCCTGACACTGCGCCCTTCTCCGCACCTGCCGATGTTTCTGGAACCGCGCTAAGCGGCTTGCGCGCGACCAACATAATATCAATCGGTTCCGCACCTGGCGGGCTGGACCTTATCCATGTGGCCGGAAAGGCGAGCAGCCAGGCACCAATAAGGGACAGCACCCAACTCCAACCCACGGCGACCCATGGGCCGTTCACGGGGGCCTTGATCAGGCATAAGCGCGCCATCCACAGGATACGCCCAACATGAGGGCCGGGCGGCAAAGTATGCACGGCAACGGGTTCGGCGCCAGCAGCCAGGGCAAGCGCACGCATTGAGGTTGGGTTCCAACAGGTCAGGTGGTGCGGTGGAATATTGATCGGGAAGTTCGGAATGCGGGTCATTGGTGAGGGCCAGACTGGCGCGACAAGGATAAGCAAGCCGCCAGGCCGCAGACTGCGCAGCATGTCACGTGCCGTGCCCAGCGGGTCAGGCACATGTTCAATCACCTGAAACGCGCAGGCGACGTCGTAATGCCCGGCATGGCTTGCCAAATGCGCCTCAAGCGTCTCTGTCTTGATCGCCATCTGATGCCCGCCGGCATAATCCACTGAATGGGGGTCAAGGCCAGTATACTGCACAGAAGGCGCCAGATGCTGCGCGAAGGACCCTGTCCCAGCGCCGATTTCAAGGACCTTCGCGCCCGGTGCGATATGGCGCGCGGCTTCGATGAATTCGGGGCGTTTGGCTGCGCTGCGCTTGAATTCCTCCACGACATTTAGGCGCCCATACATGCTGGTGTAGAAGGCTCCGTCGCCGGCGATCATGGGGTGGAAGAAGATCAAGCCGACGGGAGAACGCCAGCAGCCGATCTGTTCACCTCGGCGCAACGGCGTTGGCGCGGTTCGAAGCCCATGCTGCCAAATCCGCCAAAGAACGGTGGTGGACATAGTGCCAATCCGGACGGAATCGGGCGCGCCCGTGATCGGACAGGGCGGCGGCTTCTCCCAGGGCACACGGCGAATGACACGAACGGCTTCGCGCCCCCGAATGGCGTAAACAATGCCCCGCCATTCCATTTTCCGCGCCGGCAAGGCCGCCAAAATCAGTAAGGGCAGTATCAGGGCCGAAAATGGCGCCAGCAGCGCGACGGCAAGTTGCCGGCTGGTTGCGGCGGGTGGATCGGGTGTGTCAATCACCCGCGCCACCCTTCGGTACAGCACCCATTGCGTAAACCGCCCAGCCATCATTGTGGATAGCAGCGCGACCCCTGCCCAATGATGGGCAACCAGGCCAAGCGCAGCCCACCACCCCGCTGCGGAGAGCAGCGCTAGCAGCAGCCCGATTGCCAAAGTTACGGGCCTGTAGCGCCACCCAAATTGAAACTGCCGCCTATAGAATGCGAAGCCCCGGTTCGCCGAAGAAACGCGAACCAAGAGAATGCGCCGCGTCAGGAGACGAAGGCCAAGGGCCCGCGCCTTGGACCCCGCCGAGAGATCATCGAGAAGCTGATGAGCATAAAGACTGGGCAGGTCAAGCTGAGTGAGCGCATTCCGGGAATAGGCCGTGGAACCGCCCCAGACCACCCCAAAGCTTGGCGGCTTCGGCAGAATGGCGACCCCGCGATCCAGCCAAGCGACCAGATGCGCGCCAGGACCGCCCCCGCCTGGCATCAGCCAGCGGTAGCCCGTAACAATATCGAAGCGCCCATCAAGCACCGGCCCGACCAGCGCGCCCAGCCAATCTGGCCCAGGGCGAATATCGCCATCGAAAACCACCACCGCAGCATCCTGGCCATCAAGTGTGCGAAATGCAGCGGCGAAATTGGCGCATTTCTGCGCCGTCTCCGTTTCCTCACCAGCGATCACAACGCTCATGGGGAAGGGCAGTTGCGCCGCCAGGGCTTGGGCTTGGGCGGCGGCAGGGTCCCAAGGGCTTTCAACCGAAATGATCAGGCGCCTTGCTCGAAAGCTTTGGGTAGCCAATGCGCCAAAGAGGTCGCCAAGGTCCGGCTGATCCCCGGTAAGAGCAAGGATAAGCGTGACCGGCGCAGGCGCGGGCGGCCCAAAGCTTCGTACAGCCCGAAGATACCAAATGCCGAAGAAAACAAACGCCAGCCCAATGACGGCAGAGCAGCCCGCAAGCACAAAGGCCAATTCTATCATGATGATCACATCCGCTCTGGAGTAGGCTCGGGTCGTCTGGTTATGCGGTTCATCTTTTGTGTTGCGCGAAAACCGGACAGCACCCCATTAGCGCACCCTTCGTCAACGACCCAAGAGGAAAGCGTTGCCCTAAGCCCCGCTGCGCGTCACATTACCCCAACGGAGGCGTCTCATGACCGAAATCAAACCCCATGCGGCCCATTGGGGCAGCTTCGATGCAGTGGTGGAAAATGGCCGGCTGGTGGGCGTGAAGCCCTTTCACCGCGACCCTTTCCCCGGTTCCTTGATCGAGTCTGTACCAGATGCCGTGCATAGCGCGGCCCGGATAGACCGACCCTATGTACGCAAGGGCTGGCTGGAAGGCCGCCGGCGCGGGGCTTTGCGGGGCGGTGATGCCTTTGTGCCGGTATCCTGGGACAAGGCGGTGCGGCTGGTCGCGGAAGAAACCCGCCGCGTGCGTGCCGAAGCAGGGCCGAAATCCATCATGGGCGGGTCCTATGGCTGGTCCTCCGCCGGGCGCTTCCATCATGCGCGCAGCCAATTGCAGCGCTTTCTGGGCTTGGGCGGCGGCTATACGGGCCAGGTGAATGCCTATTCCTACGCGGCGGCGCAGGCGCTGCTGCCGCATATCCTGGGCACCAATGAAGTGCTGCTTGGCAAGGTCACGGATTGGGCGGCGATCACGCGCTATTCCAAGGTCATGCTCTGCCTGGGCGGGCTGCCGATCCGCAACGGCTATGTCACCTCGGGCGGCGCAGGACAGCATACGAATGAGATGAATCTGCGCGCCGCCGCTGAAGCCGGGCTGCGCTTCATCCAAATATCGCCGGCGCGGGCGGATGTGCCGGATTGGGCCGGCGCGGAATGGACGCCCATCCGCCCCGGCACGGATACCGCGTTGCTGCTGGCCATGGCGCATGAAATCCTGGCGCGCGGGGCGGAGGATAAGAACTTCCTCGCCACGCATTGCGTCGGTTGGGACAAGTTGCGCGCCTATATTCTGGGCGAGAGCGACGGCGTGGCAAAAACCCCGGAATGGGCGGCACCCATCACCACCATCCCCGCCGAGACCATCCGCGCGCTGACCGCGGAAATCGCCACGCAGCCCGCGATGCTGACCGCGACCTGGTCCCTGCAGCGCGCGGATTATGGCGAGCAACCCTATTGGATGCTGACCGCGCTTGCCGCCATGCTGGGCTTGATCGGCAAGCCAGGCCAAGGTGTCGCTTTTGGTTATGGCAGCGTCAATGGCATGGGCCAGCCCAGGCGCGACGTGCCAAGTTTTGCGATGCCGGCCACACCCAACCCTACAGGGTTTTTCATCCCCGTCGCGCGAATCACGGAAATGCTGGAAAACCCGGGCGGCGATCATCACTTCAATGGCCGCGTGCTGCAATTTCCCGATACGCAAATCATCTGGTGGGCGGGCGGCAATCCCTTTCATCACCATCAGGATCTGAACCGCATGCTGCGCGCCTGGGCGCAGGCCGAGACGGTGATTGCCCAGGAACCTTGGTGGACATCACTGGCACGCCACGCCGATATCGTGCTGCCCGCCACCACCACGCTGGAACGCAACGATATCGCCAGCAGCGGGCGCGATCGTTTCCTGCGCGCCATGCACAAAGCGATCGAACCCGTGGGTCAGGCGCGCAATGACCATGATATCCTGGCCGATATCGCGGAAGAATTGGGCTACCGCGAACGCTTCACCGAACAGCGCAATGAAGATGCCTGGCTGCGCCATTTATTCGAAGCCTGGCGCCGCCATTGCGCGCGCATGGGCCAGGAAACGCCGGATTTCGACGCGTTTTGGGCGCAAGGCTGGTGGGAGGCTTCCGCCCCCGCGCGCGGTGATGAATATACTCAATTTGCCAATTTCGCGGCTGATCCCGAAGAACACCCGCTGGATACACCTTCCGGCAAGGTGGAGCTTTTCAGCGAAACCATCGCAAGCTTTGGCTATGATGATGCGCCGGGCCATCCGGTCTGGATCGCGCCGCGCGAATGGCTGGGCGCGCCGGAAGCCAAGCGCTACCCCTTGCATCTTCTGTCCTTCCAACCATCAACGCGGCTGCATGGGCAATTGGATACGGGGCGCATCTCGGCCGCGAATAAAATCGCGGGGCGAGAGCCCATCATGCTGAACCCGGAAGACGCTGCCGAACGCGGCTTGAAGGACGGCGATATTCTGCGCGTGTTTAATGATCGCGGTGCCTGCTTGGGTGGTTTGCGGCTTGATCCCGGCCTGATGCGCGGCGTTGCCATGATGGCGACGGGCGCCTGGTTTGATCCAATGGAGCCAGGCGTGCCGGGTAGCATGTGCGTGCATGGCAACCCGAATGTGCTGACAGCAGATGTGGGCACGTCCAAACTTGGCCAAGGCCCATCAGCACAATCTTGCCTCATCGAGGTCGAAAAATGGACTGCAGCCTTGCCGCCCGTGCGCGTCCATCTGCCGCCGGTGATCGAGGAAGCGCCGTGATTACCCGCCGTGCCCTGCTGGCGGGCGCGGCGGCGCTTCCCGCAACGTCAGCGCTGGCGCAAACCGGCCTGACGCTGCGGCTGGATGATGCGCCAAGCGCCGGCATCAAACGCGATTTGCTGATCCAATGGGGTGATCGCGTTGCCTTTGACGCGCCCGCCTTCGCGCCAAGGACACCTGATCTGGCGGCGGCCGAGGGGCAATTCGGCTGGGATATGCGCGTGGTGGCAGCACTCGCTTCGCCGCGTGTCGAGGATGGCATTCCGCGCGCCGTGCTGGCGGTGGGCCACCCGACCCTCGACCCCGCCATGGCATTTGCCGATGGGCGGGATCGGCCAGAGATTGCCGGCGCCATGCAGGGGGCGAGCCTCATCAATATCCAGCGCCGCGGCGGCGTTTGGATGGTGACAGAAGGCGGCTATCAGATGCGCCGCCTGCATGCGCGCACGCTCTGCCGCATGGGTGGCGCGGGCGGGCCGGTGCGCGGTGTTTTTGGTGTGACAGGTGGCTGTGCAACACCCTGGGGCAGCCTGCTGCTGAGCGAAGGCGAAGGCGCAGCCTGGGTGCGGCGCTTGCCTGGAATGGCGGCGTCTGAGGCCGGCCATGTGGTGGAACTCGATCCTTTCGAACCGCAATCCGTGCCGGTGAAGCGCAGCGCCCTGGGCAGGCTTGGCGCGCGTGATGTAGTGGCGGCGCAGTCAGCCGATGGTCGCGCGGTGGTGTTCATGGCCGATGGGCGGGAAGGCGGCTTGCTTTGGCGCTTTGTCTCCGACGGGCCGGCAGCGGAACCCAATGCGCTGAACCAAGGCACACTCTACGCCGCGCGGTTTGAAGCCGGAAGCTTGCGCTGGATTGCGCTGCCCGCCGATGCGGAACCCTATGGCGCGGCGGTGGCGCGAGGTGCCAATAGCCTTGGCCGCCCCATGGCGCTGGCGTTGGACCCGAATGGCGCGCGGCTTTGGCTGGCGCTGCGGGAGATCCCCCGAAATCCAGCGGGTGCCGTGGTGGAAATTCTGTTTGCCGCCCGCGACCCCGCCGGCGATACTGCCATTGTGGAAAACCTGATGGAAGGCCGCGTGCCGCCACGCCCGCGCCCAGGGCGAGAACCCGCGATGATGCCCGCCTGGCCAGTGGCGCCCAGCAGCCTTGCGCATGATGGGGTGGGGAATTTGTTGTTAGGCACAGCGCAGCCGCTGCGCGATAGCGCCTTGCCCGATGCGCTTTACGTGTTGCCACTGGATGGCACGACGCGCGGCGAGCCACGCCTTGCCTATGCCGTGCCGATGGGTGCCGCGCTCGGTGGCGTGGCGGCGGTGCCGGGGGCTGCGACCTGGATCGCTGGCGTGGCGCATCCCGGTGCCGGCATCGGCGCAAGTTTCACCACACCGCGCAGTCGCTGGCCGCATTTCCGCGATGGCGAGCCTCCACGCGGCGGGCTGGTGGCGTTGAGCCGGGGATAAGCGGCAGTGCCGCCAAAGCTTCACATTTCGGGTCTTTATGGTCGAAAGCGGCGCACTTAACTGAACTGATGTAATGGGTCGCCTCAGGCGACGCGCCATGCCGGGATGGAGAGCAAAAATGGATCAGCACCAAAGCCAAATCGAAACCTTCGAAGCCTTTGACGATTGCGAGACTATCGGCAGCAA
>JBILPX010000018.1:0-18473 GCA_044373565.1 Roseomonas sp. | reverse complement strand
GAACCGCTTTTGGGCAAGGCGGGTGCGATGGCGTTGCGCGATGCGATCTGGCGGCTGGATGGCGCGCCAGATATGGCAGCTCAGGTGCGCTACATGCGCCCCAGCTAATTCCTACGCATAGCGCTTCAAAATATCGCGCATGGCCGGCGCCATATCGGGCCGTGCCAGCGCGAAAGCCACCTGCGCTTCCAGGAAGCCGGCCTTATCGCCGCAATCAAAACGGCGACCCTGATAGCGCAGCCCGTGGAAGGGCTGCGTGCCGATCAGCTTCGCCATGCCATCGGTCAATTGCACTTCACCGCCCGCGCCTTTTTCCATGCGCGCCAAATGGCCGATCACTTCGGGCATCAGCACATAGCGGCCGATGATGGTCAGGTTAGAAGGCGCTTGTTCAATCGGTGGTTTTTCCACCAGCCCCTTCACGGAAACCAGCCGCCCGTGATCTTCCGCCACATCCAAAACGCCATAACGGTTCACGCGGTCACGTGGCACTTCTTCAATTGCGACAACATTGCCGCCGGTTTCATGATAGGCTTCGGCGAGTTGCGCCGTGCAGGAAACCTCGCATTGCATCAAATCATCCGGCAGCAGGATGGCGAAGGGATCATCGGCAATGAAGGCGCGCGCACACCAAATGGCATGGCCGAGCCCCATGGGTACTTGCTGGCGGACCGACATGATGGAACCAGGCGCCACGGCATCTGCGCGCAAAGCCGCCAATTCTTTTTCCTTGCCGCGTTCTGCGAGCGTTCTTTCCAGCTCATAGGCAATGTCGAAATGATCCACCAGCATTGTCTTGCCGCGACCGGTGATCAGGCAGATCTGCTCAATCCCCGCGGCGCGCGCTTCTTCTACCGCGTATTGGATCAGCGGCTTGTCCACGATGGGCAGCATTTCCTTCGCCATGGTCTTGGTGGCGGGCAGGAAACGCGTACCAAGCCCGGCAACGGGCAGCACGGCTTTCTTGAGCGGCTTCAACGGCACAGGACGATTCCCCTGGATTGGTCTGTTACATTCTTATGCCGCGAAAGCCGGGCATGATTAAGGCGGGGCGCCGTATCAAAACACCGAGAAGCGCTCTTCCAGAATGCGGCGCTGGGGCACGCCAAGCGCGTGCAACCCCTGATGTGCCGCGCGGATCATTGGCCCGGGGCCACAGAGCAGGAAAACCCAACCCTCCCGTGCGGCCTGCGTGGCTTCGGCCTGGATCAATTCGGGCGTCATCACGCCGGTGAAGCCTGCCCAGCCAAGTGGCGGTTCCTGCAGCACATGGTGCAGATCAAGCCGCAAGCGCCCGGCCAGCGCGGCCAATTCTGCCGTGGCCATGATCTGGCCCTGATGCCGATTGCCATAAAGCAGGGTGATGGGGCGGGTTTCGCCACGCGCCGCGGCGTCCCGCAACAGGGAAAGTATCGGCGCCAGCCCCGCGCCGCCGGCAATCATGAAAATGCCGGGCTCCTGCCGGCCTTCCAGACAAAGCGCGCCATGTGGGCCATCCACAAAGGCGCGCGCGCCAAGCGGCAGCGTGCCAATCTCGCGCGTGAAATCGCCCACTTCTTTGATCAGAAAGCGCAAAGCCTTCCCATCCGTGGGCGCCGAGGCGATGGAAAAGGGATGCTCCCGCACCGAAAAGGCCGAACAATTCAAGCGCAGCCAGGCGAATTGCCCGGCGCGATAGGCAAAGCCGGTATGGCCATCCGGTTCCAATGTCAACGACCAAAGCCGATCACCGACACGTTCCAAACCCGCAATACGCCAAGGGCGACGCGCCAATTGCCAGGGCCGCAGCAGATAAACCGCAACCAGGCTGCCCAGAGCCATGGCCAGCATGAACGCCCAATAGGCCATCAGCGCCGGCGCGCCCGAATAGCGCCCGGCAGAGACGGCGTGATGCAACGCCAACCCCGCAAGCAGCACCGCGCCAAGCCCATGACCTATCCGCCAGACCTCATAGCGATAGGGCAAATCATCGCGACGGATGGCGGTGAGGATCAGCAAACCCAGCAGCAACCAAGCCAAAACACCAGAAATGAGGGAAGCCGCATCCAAGCCCAGCACCAGCGTGCCGGAAGGGTCATCCGGGCGCTGAAACGCCACGCCGCTTGGGCTGAGATAAAATAGCGGGTGCAGCAGCGCGGCGATTGTCAGGATTTGCGCGAAAATCTGATGCCAGCGCAGGCTGCGATCCATGCCGATGCCAGCGCTGATGACGCGAAACCGGCCCGAGAGCAAAAATTCCAGCAGCAGCGCGGCTGTCGCCATCATGGCGATGGCGCTGGATGCCTCGTCCAGCCAGGGGCGCGCGGGGCCGATCAGCCACCAGCCAAGCGCCACCGGCAGCGCAACCAGCAAGGCATAGGCGGCAAGGATCACAAGGGCGGGCAGGGCGGATCACCTTTCAGCATGCGCGCAGCCTAACATCGCCCGCGCGGCACGTCTTGGTTTTGACGCTCGCGCGGTTCGGGCCTTGAATGCCGGGGCACGTGAAGAAAGCCCTGCATGACATTCTCCCTGCTTGGCCGCTGCGCCATTCACTTAAGGTCACGCCATGAAACTCGCCCCGCTATTTGATCCTGCTGATTTTCGCATCGCCCCCGGCATCACGCATCTTTGTGCGGCGGGGGAAACACCCTTTCTCCGCCAGCATGACGCTGCCTTTGCTGCCTATGCCGCAGACAAATCCGATGGCCCCGCTGGGCGGCATCGTCAGGAAGCCATGATGGAAGGAGCCCGTACCCGCGCGGGGCGGCTGTTTCACGTGGCGCCCGCCGATATCGGCTTCGTGTCGTCCGTGGCCGAGGGCGTTGCCATGGTGGTGGAAAGCCTTGATTGGCGGCCGGGCGATACGGTGCTGGTGGACCCGGATGAATATCCATCTGTCGTTGCACCAATCACGCTGCAGCGCCAGCCCAAGGTAACTTTGCGCTTCGCCATGGCGGCTGATCCCGCCAGCTTCGCCGCCGCGATTGATGACTCCACGCGCATGATCGGCGTCAGCGCGGTTTCCTTCCTGAATGCGGCGCGGCATGATTTTGTGGCGCTGCGCGCGGCGGCGGATAGGGTTGGCGCTTTGCTGGTGGTAGATTTCACCCAAGGTGCCGGGTGGATGCCGATCCATGCCGAGGTTGCGGATTTTGCTTTTTCTGCCTGCTATAAATGGATGCTGGGCTGCACCGGCGTGGCACTCGCCTATTGGAACCCGGCGCGCCAGCCAGGCTGGGTGCCGAGCACGGCGGGGTGGCATTCCATCGCCTCCATGGGGCGGCCAGATTGGTCTGAAACGCCCGCGCTGCTGCCAGGCGCTGCGCGCTTCACGCGCGGTAATCCATCGCATCTGGGGCTTTATGTTTTGGACTCGGCGCTGCGTTATCTGGAGGCTCATGCGCCAGAGGCGATTGAAGCCCATGTGCAGCGCCTGACGGTGGAGCTGCTGGAACGCTTGAAAGCCGCTGGCATCCCTTCCACCACACCGCCCGATCCGCGCTGGCATGGCGCCAGCGTTTGCGCCGAACACCCCAAGGCGGCGACCATTGTGGAAGGCATGGCGCGGCGTGGCGTGCTCGCCTGGAATGGGCGCGGGCGCATCCGCGTTTCCTTCCACGGCTATAATGGCAGTCAGGATATGGACCGAGCCGCCGAGGCCCTAATTGCCGAATGGCGTGCCGCGGGTGCAAGCTGAACAATAACTGTTACCAGGAGGAAGCGCCGATGCGCATGAAAGCCGCCATTCTGTTCGAACAGGGCCTGCCGCGCCCCTATGCCGATACGCGCCCCCTGGTGGTGGAGGACGTGGAACTCGACCCACCTGGCCCCGGTGAAATCCTGATCGAAGTTGCGGCGGCGGGGCTTTGCCATTCCGATCTTTCCACTATTGAAAACCAGCGCCCGCGCCCTTTGCCGATTGTCATCGGCCATGAGGGTGCCGGCATAGTGCGCGAATGCGGGCCGGGTATGACGGATTTGAAGCCCGGCGATCACGTGATTACGGTTTTCGCATCATCCTGCGGCACCTGTCGTTACTGCGCGCGCGGCCGGCCGAATATCTGCCCGAGCGGCAATGCGGCGCGGGCGGCGGGTTCCTTGGTGAGTGGTGCCAAGCGCATCCGGCGGCTTGATGGTTCCTACGTCAATCATAATAGCGGCCTGTCGCTTTTCGCCCAATTCGCCGTGGTCGCACGCCGTTCAGCGGTGAAGATCGATAAGGACATCCCGCTGGATGACGCGGCGATTTTCGGCTGCGCGGTCATGACCGGCGCCGGCGCCGTGATCAATACCGCACGCTTGCAGCCCGGTGAGAATATTGCCGTGGTGGGCCTGGGCGGCGTTGGCATGAATGCGCTTTTCGCCGCCGTGGCATCGGGGGCGGATCGCATTATCGCCGTTGATACCAATCCGAAAAAGCTTGAACTGGCCAAGGAATGGGGCGCCACTGATGTCTTCCTGGCCGGTAATGATGATTGCGCGGCGGCGGTGCGTGATGCGACGGATGGCGGGGTAGATACGGTGATTGAAACCGCCGGCACCATTCCCGCCATGCAGCTTGCCATTGCCATTACCGCGCGCGGCGGCAGCACCATCAGCGCTGGCCTGCCGAATGTGAATGCCTCAGTCTCCTACCTCCACGCATCTTTGGTGTCGGAGGAAAAGAGCATTCGCGGTTCCTATATGGGATCCTGCGTTGCTGAACGTGACATTCCGCGCCTGCTATCGCTTTATCGGCGCGGCAAGATGCCGGTGAATAAGCTCAAAAGCGGTGTGGTGAAGCTGGAAGAAATCAATGAAGGGTTCGACCGGCTATCTGATGGCACGGTGCTGCGCCAGATGCTGAAACCTAACGGCTAGATGTTCCCATCCTTGGCGGGCAGGCGGCTGAAAATCGCGGCCCGCCAGGAAATGGGCAAGGCGCCCGCGAAGCGCGCCAGCATATAGGTGGGCCAGGGATAGGCGATGCGGGTTTTGCCGCGCGCCAACCCCGCCAGCGTGCGGCGCGCGGCTTCATCCGCATCCATCAAAAACGGCATGGGGAATTTATTGCGCTCGGTCATCGCCGTGCGGACATAGCCGGGGCAGATCGCATGCATCCGAATGCCGCGTTTGCGTTCTGTCGCATCCAGCGCTTCCGCCCAGCGCTGCACCGCGGATTTGGTGGCGCAATAGGTCGGCGCACCTGGCGCGGCCACGAAAGCAGCGACGGATGCCACCACAGCAATGCGCCCGCGCAACCCATCGGCGCCTGGGGATTGTGCGGCCATGACCTCCAGCGCCGGCAAGGCGGTGTTTAGAACGCCGGTGACATTGGTTTCAAAAATGCGGCGGGTTTGGGCGGTGGGTTCCGTGGTGCCACCCGTGCCGGCGGAAATGCCAGCATTGGCAATCACCAGATCAAGCCGCCCGGCGCCCGTGACCCAGCCCGCCATGGCATCGGCATCGCATACATCCATAACGCGGGGCTGCACTTCCGCCCCCTTGGCGCGGCAGGCAGCGGCGGCCTCTTCCAGCCTGGCAGCATCGCGGCCCGAGAGATGCAGCACCACGCCAGGCGCGGCGCAGGCTTCCGCCAGGGCGCGGCCCAGGCCGGATGAGGCACCGGTAATCAGCACATTTTGCCAAAGCGCTTGCATAACATTCCTCCTGGGGAGAAAACCGCTCATGGCCTCCCTTGCATCCATGACCGGTTTCGCCCGTGCCGATGGCACCCTGCCCGATGGCGCTTCCTTCCTGTGGGAAGTGCGCAGCGTCAATGGGCGGGGCCTCGATCTGCGGCTGCGCCTGCCCAATGGCCTTGACGCGGTGGAACCAGCGCTGCGCGACGCGGCGGGGAAGGTCTTCAAGCGCGGCAATATCTCCGCGACGCTGAACATCAAGCGCGAGGAGAAGGCGGGCCCTCGCCTGACACCAGACCCCGTAGCCCTCGATCAGGCCCTGCGCTTGGCGCTGGAACTGGCCGCGCGCATCCCGGGCGCGCCCCCGCCGCGCGCCGAAGCCTTGCTGGCCCTGCCCGGTGTGCTGCGCGCTGAAACTGCGGAGCTGGATGAAGCGGCTGAAGAAGCGCGCCGTGTGGTGGTGGCCAAAGGCTTCACCGCTGCCCTGCAAGGCTTGGCGAAGTCCCGCGCTGCAGAAGGCGCGCGGTTGGCGGAAATTCTGGGCGTGCTGATTGATGAAATCGCTGGCCTGGTCATGCTGGCCCGCGACGCTGCGGCGGATCAACCCGCGCAGCAGAAGGCGCGCTTGCGGGAAAGCCTGGCGGCACTGCTGGAAGGCGAACGCCGTGTGCCGGAAGAACGCCTGGCCGCCGAGGTCGCGCTGCTCGCCGCCAAATCCGATGTGCGGGAGGAGATTGACCGGCTGAACGCCCATATCGCCGAAGCACGCGCGCTGCTCGCTTCCGGCGACGCGGTGGGGCGGCGGTTGGAATTTCTGACGCAGGAATTCGTGCGCGAAGCCAATACGCTGTGCAGCAAATCCGCGACTGTGGCGCTGACCAGGCTAGGGCTTGATCTGAAAGCCGCGATTGAACGCCTGCGCGAACAAGCGGCGAATGTGGAGTAAGCGCCCATGAAGCGTCGCGGCCTTTGCCTGGTGATTGCGGCACCCCCGGGGGCGGGCAAGACCAGCGTTTCGCGCGCGCTTTTGGAAAGCGAGGCGGACCTCACGCTTTCCGTCAGCGTCACCACGCGCGCGGCGCGCCCCGGTGAGCAAGACGGCGTGCATTATCATTTCCGCGACATGGCAGAATACCAGGCCATGATCGCGCGCGGTGATTTGCTGGAACACGCCATGTTCCTGGGCCGTGGCTATGGCACACCGCGTGCGCCGGTAGAAGCCGCTTTGGCCGAAGGGCGCGATGTGCTGTTCGACATTGAATGGCAGGGCCATCGGCAATTGAAGGCCAGCATGCCTGCCGATGTCACCAGCATTTTCCTGCTGCCACCCAGCATGGCGGAATTGGAACGCCGCTTGCGCAATCGCGGCCAGGATAGTGATGCGGAAATCGCCAAGCGCATGGCGGCGGCACGGGAAGAAATCGCCCATTGGGATGAATTCGATCATGTGCTGATCAATCAGGATTTCGCGGCCACGGTGGCGGCAGCGCGCGCCGTGCTGCATGCCGCACGCAGCACACGCGCACGCCAGCCCGGCATGGCAGGCTTCATCAAGGGCTTGCTTGGCGCGTGAGCATTGTTCTTGGCATTGTCCTGCCAGTTTTTGCGATTATCGCGCTGGGCTATGCCGCTTCGCGCTGGCGCTTTGTAGATGATGGCGGCTTTCGCGGGCTGAATTTCTTCACCTTCTCCATCGCCTCACCCTGCTTGCTATTCAATGGCGGCACTTCTGGCCATGAGGGCGGCGGGCCGGCGGCCTTCGCATTTTTCATCGCCTCCATGCTGATCTATGGCATTGCGCTATGGTTGGGTCGCGCAAGGTTGCGCCAGGGCATTGGTGCGGCGGGGCTATTCGCGCTGAATGCCAGCTTCGGCAATACCGTGATGCTCGGCATTCCACTGATCACGGCGGCTTTCGGTCAGGCCGGGCTGACCATATTGCTGGCGATCCTTGCGCTGCATTCCATGGTGCTGTTGAGTGTCGCCACTGTGGTGGCGGAGATTGGCCTGCATAGCCAGGCACCTCTGTCGCGCGTGTTGCGCGCCACGCTACTTGGTGTGCTGCGCCATCCAATTGTGATGGCGGTCTTCCTGGCCTTTGTCTGGCAGGGGCTTGGGATTCCCGTACCTGCACCAATGCGCCGCGTTTTGGAATTATTGGGTGCAGCGGGGCCACCACTGGCGCTATTTTGCCTGGGCGGATCGCTCGCGGGATTTTCTTTGGCTGGTGCGCGGGCGGAGGTTGGCTTTGCCAGTTTTCTCAAGCTTGCCTTGATGCCTGCGCTGGCCTGGGGCGCTTGTCTGGCGCTCGGGCTTTCGCCGTTGGAAACTGCGGTGGCGGTGGTGGTCTCAGCGCTGCCTACCGGCGCCAATGCGTTTCTTCTCGCGCGGCGTTATGAAACCGGTGTGGGCGCTTCAGGTGCTACCGTGCTGCTTTCCACGCTGATTTCGATAGCAACACTTTCAGTGTTACTCGCTTATTTCAAAGCCTGATTATTCAGCGGCGGTCATCGCCGCACGGCGCCGCCGCGCCAAGCGCCATTCCTGCCCAATCGCCATTACCGCCGTCAGCAGCATGAAGCCCGCGCTGGTGATGAAGATCAGCCGTGGCTCGCCCGCTTCCAGCAGCCAGCCAAACAGCGGCGGCCCCACCATGCCGCCAATATTGAAGCCGGTGGAGACAATGCCAAACACCGCCCCTGCCTGCCCTGGCGGTGCGGCGGCGCGCACCAGCATGTCACGCGATGGCATGATCATACCTGTCAGCAACCCGGATGAAATCATGGCCGCCACCAGCGCATAGCCCTGGAAAACGCCATTGCCGATCAGCAGCATAATGGATGCGGCGGCGATGAAACCAAAAGTCGCCACCAGCCCATGGCGCTTGGTCCAATCCGCGATGTAGCCGCCCATCAGAACGCCAATGGCGCTGGCGAAAAGATACCCCGTCAAAGCCCCATTCGCGAGTTCCAGGGTCATGCCCTGAGCCACCCAGGCCGCGACGGAAAAGCTGTGAATGCCGCCATTGGCAAGTGCCAGCATGATGAAGAACACCATCATCGCCATCACCGCCGGGGTCAGCACACGGCGCACACCACCCGCTTCCGCCATGCGCTGCGTGGCTGTTGCCGGGCGGGGTTTGGCCGCATCGCGCCGCGCGGCAAAGATCAGCGGTATCGCCACCAGCGGGCCAACCAAACCGCCGGCAATCATCGCGGAGGACATGCCGCCGAGCGCCGCAACACCGAGCATAAAGGCAGGTGCAATGGCACCGCCCAAAAAGCCGCAAGCCGTGTGCAAGGAGAAGGCGCGGCCCACCCGGCCTTCACTGATATCCGAACCAAGCACAGCGTAATCCGCCGGGTGATAGACACTATTGGCAAGCCCAGCCATGGCGACGGCCACCATCAGCATGGGCCAGCTTGGAAACAAGCCAAGCAGGATAAAGGCCGAACCGCCCAAAGTAAGCGCTGCCGCCAGCATTTTGCGCGGGCCGATACGGTCCACCACAAAGCCCATCGGCGCCTGCGTGAAGGCGGAGACAATATTGAACACGGTCAGCGCCAGGCCGAGTTCAATATAGGAAACATCGAGCGATTCCCGTAGCAGCGGAAATAGCGGCGGCAGGATCAGGATATGCAAATGGCTGACGAAATGCGCGGCGCAGATCTGCGCCAGCGTGGTTTTTTCAGCGGCGCTCCATCCCGTTGCCATATTCAATGCGCCTCTGCCCAGGAATGACCCTGCCCGATATCCACCGAAAGCGGCACGCGCAGTGTCGCAACCGATTCCATGATTTGCCGTACGATCGCTGAGGTCGCTTCAACTTCAGCTTCCGGCACTTCAAACACCAATTCATCATGCACTTGCAGCAGCATGCGTGCCTTCAACCCCGCATCATGCAAGGCGCGCGGCAGGCGCACCATGGCGCGCTTGATGATCTCGGCAGCACCGCCCTGGAAGGGGGCGTTGATCGCGGCGCGTTCGGCGCCGGCGCGGCGCACCGGATCGCGCGTTGCGATATCGGGGATCCAAAGCTTGCGGCCAAAGGGCGTGCGCACAAAACCATGTATGCGTGCTTCTTCCTTCAAGCGCTCCATTTCCTGCCGAATGCCCGGATATTGCGCGAAATAGGCATCAATGATGCTGCGGCCTTCACCTGGCGGAATACCAAGGCGGGTCGCCAAGCCAAAAGCCGACATGCCATAGATGATGCCGAAATTGATCATCTTGGCGCGGCGCCGCGCTTCCTTATCCACCTTGTCACGCGGAATGCCGAAAATTTCCGATGCGGTGCGGGCGTGAATATCCTCACCACCCGCGAAGGCTTCGCGGAGCGTCGGCACATCGGCCAAATGCGCGAGCAAGCGCAATTCGATCTGGCTGTAATCAGCGGCCAGCAGCACGTGGCCCTTCTCCGCGATAAAGGCGCGGCGGATGCGCATGCCTTCTTCGCTGCGGATCGGGATATTCTGCAAATTGGGATCGGTCGAAGAAAGCCGCCCGGTCGAGGTGATCGCCATTTGATAGCTTGTATGCACGCGCTTATCAGTTGGATCGATCTGCGCGGCGAGCCCTTCAACATAGGTGGATTTCAGCTTGGCCAATTGGCGCCATTCCAGCACCTTGCCGGCCAATTCCATGCCCTGGACACTGAGTTCTTCCAGCACCGCCGCATCGGTGGAATAGGCGCCGGTCTTGCCCTTACGCCCGCCGGATAGGCCCATTTCGTCGAACAGAATCTCACCCAATTGCTTGGGCGAGCCAACATTGAAGGCGCGGCCCGCAAGCCGATGGATGGAAGCTTCCAGAACCGCGAGGCGCCCCGCGAAATCTTCCCCAATGCGCGCCAATTCCGCGCCATCCACCTTCACGCCAGCGGCTTCCATATCGCGCAACACGGGGATCATGCGGCGTTCGATTTGTTCGTAGCTCGCAAGCGCCCCATCAGCGCGCAAACGCGGGCGCAGCAGCAGCCAAAGCCGCAGCGTCACATCCGCATCTTCGGCGGCATAGGCGGTGGCTCTGTCCAGCGGTACTTCGCTGAAGTGCAGGCGGGCTTTGCCGGTGCCGGTCACTTCATCAAACGTGATGGGCTGATGGCCCAGATGCAAAACCGAAAGCTCATCCATGCCATGACCATGCCGCCCGGCTTCCATGGTGTAAGACAGAACCATGGTATCATCGATGGGGCTGATATCGGCGCAGCCACCATTCTCCGCGCGGGCGAGGACTTCCAGATCATATTTCGCATTCTGGAAAATCTTGAGCACGGCGGCATCAGCAAAAAGTGGGCGCAGCAGCGCAAAGGCGGCTTCGGGCGCAATTTGCGTGGGCGCGGGGGCTGAGAGCATATCGCCCACGCTGCCATGACGGATCGGCACGTAGCAGGCGCGACCCGGCGCGATGGCGAGTGAAAACCCAACCATGGTGGCGCGGCGCGCATCCAGGCTATCGGTTTCCGTATCCACCGCGACCACGCCCGCTTCGCGCGCCAGCGCAACCCAACGCGCCAAGGTGGTTTCATCTGTGACGCACTCATAAGCGCCGAAGGGGGCAGAGATATTGCCACCTTCTGGCGCGGGCGCTGCTTCGCTGGTGGAAACCAAGGCGGCGGGTCGGCGCAGCGGTCCAGCCTCCCCAAAGCCCATGCGCGCCAGGATGGAGCGAAATCCCTGTGTGCGTAAAAAGGCTTCTAGCTTGCCATCGCCAGGCGCCTTGGCTTCCAGCGCGGCGATATCCAGCGGCAAAGGCGCGTTATCATCCAAAGCCACCAGGCGACGTGAAATCCGCGCCAATTCGGCGTTTTCCAGCAAGGCTTCGCGGCGCTTGGGTTGCTTGATTTCCCCCGCGCGGGCCAGCAGCGTTTCCAAATCGCCATATTCATTGATCAATTGCGCGGCTGTCTTGATGCCAATGCCCGGTACGCCCGGCACATTATCCGTGGCATCCCCGGCCAGCGCTTGGACTTCCACCACCTTGTCCGGGGTTACGCCGAATTTTTCCATCACCTCCGGCGCGCGCAGCGGCTTCTGCTTCATGGGATCGAGCATTTGCACCGCTGGGCGGATCAATTGCATCAAATCCTTATCGGAAGAAACAATCGTCACATGCCCGCCCGTCGCTTCAAACGCCTTGGCATAGGCGGCGATCAGATCATCTGCTTCAAAACCTTCATGTTCCACGCGCGCGACACCAAAAGCATCTGTGGCATCGCGGATCAGGCCAAATTGCGGCACCAATTCTGGTGGCGGGTCCGGACGATGCGCCTTGTATTCGGCATAAATCTGATTGCGAAACGTATTGCGCCCGGCATCAAACACCACCGCGATATGGCTCGCGGCATGGCGCAGTAGGAATTGGGATAGCATATTGGTGAAGCCGAAAACTGCATTAACCGGCGTACCATCGGGGCGCGTCATGGGCGGCAGGGCGTGATAGGCGCGAAAAATATAGCCTGATCCGTCCACCAAAATCAGATGGCGCTCACCCGGCTTGGTTTCGGGAAGGCCCTCGGCGCCCGCAATCGCCTCGCTCAAGGCTTTGCCATGCGGGCGTGAAGCGGTTGGGCCGGCGCCGTCTTCAATGCCCATGATCCTCGCCGGCGCCTTCGGCCAGCACATAGGTGATGGAACAATAAGGGCAGGTCACATCATGCCCTTCAATATGCAGCCAGATGCGCGGATGACCGAGCCCGCTCGCTGCTTCCCCATCACAGGGAATATTGCGGCTTTGCACAGTAATGCGCTGTTCGGGCGTGACACCCACCACGGGCTTCGGGCCATAGCCGGTCATTTGCTGGTCGCGCATCTGGGTCCTCATCAGGCAATTCTTCGCCGCATCATACCGGGGCAGGGGGTGATGGACCAGCCTTGCCTGGCACCCTATCTGAAGCTCATGAACATGAAGCCCTTCATAACACCGCGCCGCGCGCTGCTGGCCGGCCTGGCGCTGGCCGGCTGTGCCGAGGCCCGCGCCCCCATGGGGCCGGTGGTGACCAGGCCGGCGTTCAGGGATGATGCGCTGGTCATGGCCGATGGCGTGCGCCTGCCCTTGCATGCCTGGCAGCCGGAAGGGCCTCCGCGCGCGGTGATGCTCGCCTTGCATGGCATGAATGAATATGGCCGATCCTTTGCGGAAGATGCCGCGCCCTGGTTCACCGGGGCGGGGGTTGCGCTTTACGCTTATGACCAGCGCGGCTTTGGCGGCACCGCCCCGCGCGGGGTTTGGCCGGGGCATGAGACTCTGGCGCAGGACGCCATCACGGCTGCCGGGTTGATCCGCGCCCGCCACCCCGGCCTGCCGCTTTTCATGCTGGGCGAAAGCATGGGGGGTGCCGTGCTGGTGCTGGCGGGCAGCAAGGCCCCGATGGCGGATGGCCTTGTGCTTTCCGCGCCCGCCTTGCGTGGGCGAAACAGCCTGGGATGGCCGGCGCGCTGGACACTGGATGTCATGGTGGCGCTGACACCCGGGCTGGCGTTTTCGTCCAGCGCGCCGCTGTTTCGCCCGACGGATAATCTGGAAGCCTGGCGCCGCTGGTCCGGCGACCCGAAGTTGCTAAAGCAGACGCGCGTGGATGCCGTGGCCGGCCTGGTTGACCTGATGGATGCAGCAACCGCCGCCTTGCCGCGCTTCACCGCCCCCGCTTTGGTGCTTTATGGCGCGAAGGATGAATTGGTGCCGCCCGCGCCGATTCGTGCGGCCCTGGCCCAATTGCCGCGCGGTGCGGCGCAGCGCGTGGCCTTCTACCCGGAAGGCCATCACATGCTGCTTCGCGATTTGGGCGGCGCGGCGGTGGCCGGCGATATCCTGGCCTGGATGGGGAACCGCGCCGCGCCTTTGCCGAGCGGGGCGGATCAGGCGGCGGCGGCTTGGCTCGGTTCAGGCTGAATGGGCTTCCAATCCTGGCCGCGCATGGCATGGTGTGGCTAGGTAATTTTCACGAGGGAAGCGAAACCATGCCGGTCAATGGCCTTGGCCCCTATGATGACAGCAATATCTTCGCGCGCATCCTGCGCGGCGAAATCCCCGCGAAGAAGGTGCATGAGGATGATCATGTGCTCGCCTTCCATGACATCGCCCCCCAGGCGCCGGTGCATGTGCTGGTGATCCCGAAGGGCAAATATGTCTCGATCGCCGATTTCAGCGCGCTCGCCAGCGCGGATGAAATCACCGGCTTCTGGCGCGCCGTGGGCCAGGTGGCGAAGGCTTTGGGGCTGGAAGCTGATGGCTACCGCGTGCTGATGAACATGGGCATGCATTCCGGCCAGGAAGTACCGCATTTTCATGTGCATATCTGTGGCGGGCGCCCCTTGGGCCGCATGATCCCGCAAGGTTGAGAATAAGAAAAGGAAGCGTGATGTTCGATACCATTATTGTGGGCGGCGGTTCCGCGGGTTCCGTGATGGCGCACCGGCTTTCTGCACGCAGCGGCCATAAGGTGCTGCTGTGTGAAGCCGGGCCCGATGCGCCGCCCGGTGAGGAAGCGAAGGAAATCCGCGACAGCTACCCTGGCACGGCCTATTTCGACCCGCGCTTTCATTGGACGGAACTGCGCGTGCATACGCAGATTGTTTCCCACAATAACCCCCAGGAACGCCCACCGCTTCGCAAATATGAACAGGCGCGGGTTTTGGGCGGCGGTTCTTCCATCAATGGCCAAATGGCCAATCGCGGCGCGCCTACGGATTACAATGAATGGGAAGCGCGTGGTGCGGCGGGCTGGAATTGGGATGCGGTGCTGCCGTATTTCAAGAAGGTCGAGCATGACCTTGATTTCGACGGACCCTTCCACGGCAAGGATGGGCGCATCAAAGTGCGCCGCATCAAGCCCGAGAAATGGAATAACCACGCCAAGGCGGCGGCAAAATCTTTCTCGGCTGCTGGCTTCAAGGCTTTGGAAGACCAGAATGGGTTTTTCGAGGATGGCTATTTTCCGATCACCATTTCCAATGCCGAAGAACAGCGTGTCTCGGCTGCTATGGGCTATCTGGACCATACAACTCGCGCGCGGGAAAATCTGACGATTTCCTGCGAAACCCAGGTGAAAGAATTGCTATTTGAAGACCAGCGCTGCGTTGGCGTGGTGGCTTTGGTGCGCGGGCAGGAACAGCGTTTTATGGGGCGCGAAATCATTCTATCCTGCGGCGCCATTCATTCCCCCGCGCATCTGCTGAGATCGGGCATTGGCCCTGTTGGGCATCTGCATGACCTTGGGATCCCGGTGCGGATGGCCCTGCCGGGCGTTGGCCAGGGCTTGATGGATCATCCTTCCATTGCGCTGTCTTCCTTCCTGAAGCGCGGCGCGCGGGTGGATGATCAAACGCGGCGGCATATCCTACTCGGGCTGCGTTATTCATCCCAGATGGAAGGCGTGCCGGCGGGTGATATGTTCGCGGCCGTCGTCAGCAAATCCGCCTGGCATGCGGTGGGGGAGCAAGTGGCCTCCATGCTGCTGTGGGTCAACAAGACCTATTCGGAAAGCGGGCAGTTGAAGCTTGCGTCCAGCAATTGGCGCGATGAACCGATTGTTGAATTCAATCTATTGTCAGACAAACGCGATCTTGACCGGCTGATGAGCGGCTTTCGCATGATGGCCGCGATCCAGATGAGTGATGAGCTGGGTAAGGTCACGGATAATCACTTCCCCGCGAGCTATAGCGACCGCGTGCGCAAGCTTGGTGTGGTGAGCGATAAGAACCGCATGCTGACCAAGATGATCAGCCTGGTGCTGGATGGGCCCGCCTTCCTGCGGAGCTATTTCATTGATCGCTTCGTGGTGGAGGGTTTCCGGATTGATCAGGTGCTGACGGATGACGCGGCTTTGGAAGCCTTCATCCGCAAGGCGACGATTGGTGTTTGGCATGCGTCCTGTTCCTGCCGCATGGGCCGGCCGGAAGACCCGATGTCGGTGGTGGATACCAATGGCCGGGTGAAGGGGATTGAGGGGCTGCGCGTGGTGGATGCCTCAATCTTCCCGGTGGTGCCCTGCGCGAACACGAATTTTCCGACGCTGATGGCGGCGGAGAAGATTGCGGACGCGATTATTGCGGGGCATTAAGGGGGGCTATTCCTTCACCCCCGGATAAACCTCCCCATAATACCGCCGCAGCTCCGCAATCTGCGCTGTCGGCGGTTGGCCATAGGCGCCGCGCCTGCTGGTGAAGCGCCCGCCCATGGCGCGCCTGAGTTTCACCGCCGCCTGGCCCTGCTGCACCAGCGCCAAAGGCCCGCACAGCACCGGCGCGCCGCGCGCGGTTTCATGCACGCCCGCTTCAAACAGCAGCACCATGGCCACCCCAACGGCAGGGATCACCACGTCTGCGCCGCGCGCCACGCAACCCTCGGCGGCCTTGTGGAATTGCGCCAGCACGGAATCGCGTACGGGGCCTGGCGAAAAAGCGGCTTCCAGATCGGTCAGCTTGGCCACATCCATCCGCGCCGTGGCAGCCACCCGCCCGGCCAGGCCATAGCCTTGGATATTCTCCGCCACGCGCGCTTCGTGCTTGTCGTTTGAAAACACAATGCCGATGGAAGCGCCCATCTGGCAGGCAGTCAGCAACGCGGTTTCGCATAGTCCAAGCACCGGGATGCCGGCGATTTCGCGCGCAATCCGAAGCCCCGGGTCCACGATATTGCCGAGCAAGACGGCATCGAAGCCCTCAGCCTCGGCCCGCGCCACGTTTTCCAGCACCTCACCGGTTTCGATGAATTCCAGATAGCGATATTGGTCGCCAATGCCGCCGCGCTTTTCGATGCCATGGATGGCGATTTCCGTGCCCGGATCGACCCCGGCATCAAGCACGCGCCGCAGCGCCTTGGCGTAGGTTGGCCAGGCATCGGGCCGGGTTAGGGATTGGTACCAAAGCCTCATCGCGTCACCCCATAAATTCCTGGGTGATTGCGCCCGATTCCCCGCGCCGCGTCCAGGGCCGGGCCTCGCCCAGGCTCCGTTTCCTCTGGTATAAGGGCGCCATGAGCATGACCCTGGCCGATATCCTGGCGCCAATGCCGCCGGAACGCTTCTTTGCCGAATATTACGACCAGCAACCGCTGCATTTGCCGGGTGCTGCGGAGAAATTCGCGGCTGTGCTGGACTGGGCCGGCATCAATCGCCTGCTTGGCATGACCCATATCTGGTCCGAACGCAGCCTGAAGGTGGTGCTGGACAGCACCACAATCCCCGCTGCGCAGTATAGCCAAAGCGCCATGTCGCGTGATGGCGCCACCACGCTGCAACCCATTGCCGCCAAGGTGCAGGAATGGGTGGCGCGCGGTGCTTCCGTGGTCATGAATGATGTGGATAGCCTGACACCTGGCCTCGCTGGCGTTTCGAATGCCTTGGAAGGCGCTGGCCTCGGTAAGGCGCAGGGCAATGTCTATATCTCCTGGCAGAGCCATAAGGCCTTCCACGCGCATTACGACACGCATGATGTCTGGGCCGTGCAGGTGGAAGGGGAAAAGATCTGGAACATCTGGGAAGGCCGCGCCGAATGGCCGGTGCCGCATGCG
Source organism: Roseomonas sp. (assembly GCA_044373565.1). GTDB lineage: Bacteria > Pseudomonadota > Alphaproteobacteria > Acetobacterales > Acetobacteraceae > Neoroseomonas. Next base: position 1,359 of record JBILPX010000018.1, on the reverse strand, counting down.
ATTTTTCGCGGCCAGCCGCAAGAATTTCATGAAAAATCTAAGGGCGCCTTGCGTTTCAAGGCGCATCTGAAAAAGGGCGATCTGCTTTATCTGCCACGCGGCTGGTATCATGATGCTTTGGCCGAGGCACCCAATTCAGTTCATATTGCTTACGGCGTACATGCCGCGATGGGCGTTGATTTCATTGGCCTGCTGACCGAACGCGCCTTTCACGACGCCGAATTCCGCAAGCCCTTGCCGCGGCAGGATGGCTCGGCTTCGGCGAAATACGCGCTGACGCAGCGCGCGGCCTTGCTCGGCCAACGCATCGGCGAATGGTCGCGGGACCCGAAGTTCCTGCAAGCGGTGGAAAATTTCCTGGCGCATTATCGCTACGAACGCGGCGGCTATGATTTGCTGGCGGCGCGCGGCGCCGCGCCCGCGGCAGAAGCGGGCGACGGGCCGGTGTTTCGCGTGCGGCCCAATGTGAAAACCGTCCGGCGCGGCGCGGATTACGGGCTGCGCACCGAAATGGGGGTTTTGGCGATTGACGCGCAGGAGGTTGAGCCCGCCGCTTGGATCATCACCCAGGCCAGCATCACGGAAACCTCTCTGGCGCTCGCTTGTCCGGGGGCCAATGCGGCGGGGCTGATCGAAAAGCTGCGCGCGGCCGAGATCCTGCTGCCGGCATGAAGCACCCTATATTGTTGGCGCTGGGCATCGCTTTGATGGCCCTGCCAGCCCTGGCCCAGCCACGCGGCTTTTCCTGCGTGGGTGCGGAAAAGCTGGAAGATGATGTGTTTTCCATCGCCTTCCCCCGCGGCAGCGCCACTATCACCGAAGCCGCGCGTTCCCCCCTTGCTGCCGCGATCGAAGCGGCCTTGGCGGAACCGGATCGAAACATCTGTATCCTGGGCCATGCAGGGCAGGAGGGCGGCGCCACAACCTCCATCCAGCTTGCTGCACAACGGGCGCGTGCCGTGACCAATACCATGGCAGCGCGGGGCGTGAGCGCGGAAAGGCTTCGGGCGGAAGCGCGCAGCGCCCAATACAGCCCTACGGTCAGGGCGGCCGAACCTCCATCGCGCACCGTCACCATCGTGCTGATGCCAGGCTCGTGAAGCGTATGGGGGCTTGCCCCAACCCGCGCAGGGCCCCAGAAGAGGGCATGAAAAGTCGCCCGATTCGCGGCCATTTAGAAGGAGAAGCGCTGATGCTATCGCGTCGTTCCCTGTTCGCCATTGGCGGTGCTGGTCTTTTGCTTAATGGTTGCGCGCAGGTCGCGCCGGATGGCGGCGCTCCGCTCATGGACGTCATCGGCGGTGATCCAAATCTCTCCAGTTTCCGCGCCGCGCTGCGCAGTTCCGGCCTTGCTTCGGA
>JBILPX010000306.1:0-4046 GCA_044373565.1 Roseomonas sp. | reverse complement strand
TACCAACCTTGCCTGGACTGGCGCGCCGGAGCGTATTCGTGCCGGTGAACGCGAAGGGCTGCTTAGTCTGATCGCGGGCGGGCGTCTGCGGCTGCCGGATATCCAGGCGCGCGGCGGGCGTGTGCGCATGTTGAGCGGTGTTGAGATTCGCGTGGTAGGCGGAACAGCGGACAGTCCGCGTATTCAGGCTGCACGCCCAGGCCAGGCGGCTTCCGGTACTTCGGCAAGCATCATCCGCCCCAATCTGATGGCCAGCAATGGCGTGGTGCATGTTGTGCAAGGCGTGCTGCTGCCGGCGTGATCCAGCGCCGCGCCGCCCTTGGCGCGCTGTTTCTTGCGCCGGTGCTGGCCTTTGCAGGCGGCGCCGCGCAGCGAATTTGGGTTGTCAGCAATGGCTGGCATAGCGGCATCGTGATCGCGCGCGCCGATGTGCCGGAAGCGATCATCCCGGAAGTCGTGGATTTCCCGCATGCGCGCTTCTTTGAATTCGGCTGGGGCGATGCGGAATTTTATCCAGCGCGGGAAGCCGGCCTTTGGCTCACGTTGCGCGCGGCCTTTCCGGGGCCAGCGGTGATGCATGTTTCTGGCCTGACGGATCACCCGGCGCGGATTTGGCCGAATGTCACCATCCTACCCTTCGCCGTCAACGCCGATGCTTTGCGCCTGTTGCTGGATTTTCTGCGCGGTAGTTTTGATCGGGCCGGGGCGGGCCGCGCGGTGGTGACAGCGCGCGGCATCTATCCCTTCAGCCTATTCTACCCGGCCACAGGGCGGTTTCACTTGTTAAATACCTGCAATAGCTGGACAGCGCAGGCGCTGACCGCCATGGGGATTGGCGCGTCTCTTGGGGGCGTGAATACTGCGGAAGATTTGGTCGCGCGTATTCAGCCGTTTGCGGTGGCGCAATAATTCAACCCTCTTTCGCCTCACCAATCGGCGGCGCTTCGCTGGTCATGCCGGCTAGCACTTCCGCCACATGGCGCACCTTCACCGAAGAACCTTCACGCTTCAGCCGCCCGGCCATGTTCAACAAGCAGCCCATATCGCCCGCGAGCAAGGTGCCCGCGCCAGTCGCCTGAATATCGCGGCATTTGTCGGTGACCATACGTACGGAAATATCCGGGTACTTCACACAAAACGTCCCGCCGAAGCCGCAGCAGATCTCCGGTTCCGCCAATTCAATCAGGCTGAGCCCCTCAACCGTCTTCAGCAATTTGCGCGGTTGCGCCTTCACGCCCATCTCGCGCATGCCGGAACAGGAATCATGATAAGTCACGCTGCCATCAAGCCGCGCGGCGATTTTCTCCATCCCCATCACATCGGTCAGGAAGGAAACCAACTCATGCGTGCGCGCGGCGAGCGCTTCTGATTTGCCGCGATAATGCGGGTCATCGTCAAACAAGGCGGGGTAGTGATGCGCGATCATGCCGGCGCAGGAACCAGAAGGTGCGACCACGTAATCATAGCCCTGGAAGGCATCTACCAACGCGCGCGCTATAGCCTTGGCATTGGCGCGGTCCCCCGAATTATAGGCCGGCTGACCGCAGCAGGTTTGGCTCGGCGGCACTTCCACCAGGCAGCCGGCTTCTTCCAGCAGCTTGATGGCGGCAAAGCCGACTGTGGGCCGATAAAGGTCCACCAGGCAGGTGACAAAAAGCGCAACGCGCGGGGGGGCTTGGGTCATAAGTTTAATTTACCCTGGCCGATGCGTACTGGCGATATGGGACAAAGTGTCAATTGAGGCGCTGGCGCAATTCGCCGGCAAGGCCGCGGACGCGGGCCGCAGCTTCGCCTTCCGGCACCAATTCCAGAAAGCGATCAAGGCAGCCGAGTGCCGCGCCAATCCGTTCCAGCCTTTGGTTCATCAGCCCCGCTTCGCGCCAAAGCGCCGCATGGTCCGGCGCCAGGCGCAGCATGTCTTCCGTGGTGGCCAAAGCTGCCTTGATCTCGCCCGAACGCAAGCGCCGCAGCTTGATGTTGTTTTGTAGCCGCAGCAGCACTTCGCGCCGAGTCATGGGGCGCAGCACACCGGGGCGCAATTCCGCCTTTTCGCCTTCCACGCGCTTGATCAGGGCGCGCAAATCCTGCGCTTCCAGGGCCTTGCCCCCAGCGAAGACATCCACAATCAGCCTGCCCTTGGGCCCTTCAAGCGCCAGCAGGAAATGGCCGGGGAAATCCACGCCAAAAGCGCCCCAGCCCGCCGCATCCGCGGCATGCAGCCACAGGATGCCAAGCGCCACGGGCAAGCCCCGCCGGCGTTCCACCACGCTGATCAGATTGGCATTCGCCATATCCTCATAGGTTTCAGAATCGCCCTGATAGCCAAAATGCCCGTGCAGGGTTTCCGCCAGGATCAGCCGCCGCGCTTCCAGATCACCGCCATCCGCGGTGCCATCCATGCTGGCAGCATCCACCACCTTGCGGGCGATATCGGAAAAATGCGCGGCGACCTTGCGCCAATCAGCCTCAGGCGCGTCAACCCGCGCCAATTGCAAGGCAACGGTCGCGATGTCGAGTTCCAAATCCGGCAGGTTGCCGGCGGCTTCGATCGCGCTGCGTGGTTCGGGGGCATGGGTGATTGTCATCAACCATATTTTTACGTCTTCTTCAGGAAGGATCAAGCTTTATCGGCAGAAATCAGCGCAGCAACCGCGGCAGCATGGAATCCAGACGCAAAAGCCCCTCCTCAGTTGCGCAAAGCCGGCCATTTTTGCCCCAAACAAGGTAACCCTCATCCAGGCACGCGGCCAGCATGGCTGGGTCCACCACCTCGGCAAAGGTAAGCCCAGCGCGGGCTTCGATTCGCTTGGGGTCGATGCCCTCCGTCAGCCGGAGCCCCATCAGCATGGCTTCCCGGCCAACGTCCGTCGGGCTCAGGTTTTCGCTTTCCACCGCCGCATGGCCTTGGGCTTCCACCTGGCGCAGCCATTCCTCTGGCGCGCGATGGCGCCGAGACGCCTGGATTCGCCCCTGGCGCATGACGCGCTGATGCGCCCCGGCGCCGATGCCCAGGTAATCGCCATAGCGCCAATAGGCTAAATTATGCCGGCTTTCCGCGCCCGGCTTGGCGTAATTGCTGATTTCGTAGGCCTTAAGGCCAAAACGCGCGGCTTCCTCGGCCGTTGCCAGATAAAGCTGCGCCGCGTCATCTTCCCCCGGCAGTGCAAAGGCACCACGACGATAGAGCGTTTCAAACTGCGTGCCGGGTTCAATCGTCAGTTGATAAAGTGAGAGATGATCCGCCGCGAGAGCAAGTGCCTGGCGCAGTTCCGCCCGCCAGGCGGCTTCCTGCTGGCCGGGCCGCGCATAGATCAAGTCAAAGGAAAGCCTTGGGAAAATCGCGCGCGCAGCTTCCAAAGCGGCAATCGCCTGCGGCACATCATGGCGGCGGCCGAGAAAACCCAAAGCCTCCGCATTCAGCGATTGCACACCAAGGCTTGCGCGATTGACCCCCGCATCACGAAACGCCGCAAGCTTCGCGGCCTCCACACTGGTTGGGTTGGCTTCCAGCGTGATTTCAATATCGGGCAGCGGGTCGAAGAAACGCGCGGCATCTTCAATCAGCGCTGCGACGGTTTCGGGTGACATCAGGCTTGGCGTGCCGCCACCGAAGAAAATGCTGGCAAGCGGGCGGCGGCCGATCAGCGCCGCTTCATGCGCCAATTCTTGCCGTAAGCCAGCGCGAAACCGCGCCTCATCCACCTTGTCTCGGACATGGGAGTTGAAGTCGCAATAGGGGCATTTGGCCGTGCAAAACGGCCAATGGATGTAAAGCGCAATCGGTTCCACGCGGGGTCTTTACGCTATAATAGCGACACGCTGGAAGCCGGCGCCACTGGCCGCCCAAAACTTCTGGAGCATTCCCAGTTCACGCTCGTTCACAGGACACGCTCTAAACCTCTGGTTGATCGTATTTTTCGAGCCGCCAAGTGATTCCACTTGGCTTGAAAATGCTTAGTTTGACCGCATTTTCCGAGCCGCCAAGTGCAACCACTTGGCTTGAAAATGCTTGGTTTGGCCGTATTTCCCGGGTCGCCAAGTGATTC
>JBILPX010000165.1:0-6925 GCA_044373565.1 Roseomonas sp. | reverse complement strand
TTGACGGGCTGGCCCGCAACCGGCGTGCGGATCACGGGAAAGCCAAGATCGCCCGGCTCAAAATAGCGCTTTTCCAGATGCTGCACATGGCGGACGGGGTCGAATTCCTTATGCCCCGGCAAATGCACCTTGCGGTATTTCAGCACAATCTCGCCTGAGGGCAGCACGAAGACCGCGGTATTGAAGCGCCTGCCTTCTGGCGTTTTCTCGGCATAGCCCAGATGAAAGGCGATGCCGTATTTGCGCGCGGCTTCAAACAAAGGCGCGGTTTCATTGGAAGGGAGTGCCGCTTCATACCAATGATCCGCATTGGCCAAATCTTCCTCATACCAGCGCGGGAAAAATGTGGTCAGCGCCAATTCGGGAAACACCACGACTTGTGCGCCGCGTTGATGCGCCTTTTCCAGCAGGCGGATCATGCGCCCGACGGCAACATCACGGCCTTCGGCCTTTTGGATCGGCCCCAATTGCGCGGCGGCCAGAACAAGGGAACGGGTCATGAATGCATCCTTCGCTCAATCAGTATATCACCCTCAATATATAGCTGCAGACATCCTGTTTTACTTCTTGTTTTTTGTCCCTATTTCACTGTTATCGTTGATTTCCGCCCAATATTTTGCGAAAGCACTGACCATGACCTCATCAATTCCGCTCCCTAAACCAATCGCTCTCGTCCCAGAGCTAGAGGTGGCGGATTTTGATCGCAGCATGCATTTCTATGTCGAGGTGCTTGGCTTTGTCATCCAATATGACCGGCCAGAACGCCCGTTCGCGTATCTGGCATTCGGAGATGCGCATATTATGATCGAGAAGGGCGGTGGATGGATGACGGGCCACCTCGAGCGCCCTTACGGGCGTGGCATAAACTTCCAGATACGCGTACCCGAAGTTAAGTCAGTAAGCGAACGCCTCGCCGCCGCCGGCTGGCCAGTGTTCCAAGACATCGAGGATGCTTGGTACAGGCGCGGCACCGAGCATTTTGGTGCACGAGAACTGGTCGTCCAGGACCCGGATGGCTACCTCTTGCGCTTCTCGCAGGACCTGGGCGTTCGCTAAGCAGTCGGATCATGCGTCCCACAGCAACATCGCGGCCTTCAGCCTTTTGGATCGGGCCCAATTGCGCGGCTGCCAGAACAAGGGAACGGGTCATGCGTGCATCCTTCGATCGACCTTCACTTTTCCTAGATCATCGGCAGGCGTGAATATAGGCAGCGAGCGCTGCGGTCCAACCCATATGGAGGGCATCGATAGTGACGTGATGGCCGATAGACACTTCGTCGATCTCCACGACAGCCCGCAGGGCGGGAAGGTTTTCCAGCGTTAGGTCATGGCCCGCATTCACCCGTAGCCCGAATTGACGCGCATGATCAGCAGTCTGGCGCAGCGCCACGAGCTCGGCCGGATGCGTACCTGTCTTGAACGCACTGGCAAAGGGGCCAGTATAGAGCTCAATCGCGCGGGCCCCAGCGGCAACGGCGTAATCGCAGCTTTCATTCGTTGCGTCGCAGAACACGGCGACGCGAATCCCGGCCAGTCGCTCGACCGTGCGCCGCAGTTCGACATGAGGATCGTAAGCACGCCAGCCGCGATCCGACGTCACTTCGCCTGGAGTGACCGGGACTACCGTGAACTGGCTCGGCCGAAGGGTTTCGACGAGTGTGATCAATTCGGCGCGCAAATCGCCTTCGATGTTGAGTTCCACCGCGCCCGAGGCCAGCTCTGGCAGCCTTGCCAGCGTGACGACGTCATCGAGCGTAATATGCCGTGCATCCGCACGCGGATGCACCGTCAGGCTCCGAACGCCGGCAGTAATCGCCTTTCGTGCGAAGTCGGAAAGATTGGGCTCTTCGCCCCCCCGCGAATTTCGGAGAAGGGCGATCTTATTCAAGTTCAGACTGAAGACGGTCATCGGTTCACCAACGCCTTGCCACCAATTTCCAATACATAAAAGAGTGTCATCGTGAACCGCGCGGCGTGCATCACACCGGCGGCACCGCCCCCACCTGGTCAATCATGGCGCGATACCATTGCGGGCGACGATGGGCCGCGAAGTTGAACATCTTCTCCTTCCCCTGGCGGCAAGCATCGAAATCCACATCGGCGACGATGATCTCATCGCCCAGCGTCTTGGCCTCCGCCACCACGCGGCCATTCGGGTCCACAATCACCGAACCGCCAATCAGGCCCGAGCCATCCTCAACACCCGCCTTGGCGACTGAAATCGCCCAGGTTGCGTTCATATAGGCATTGCCCTGCACGGCGAGTGTCGAATGGAAGGTCCGCAAGGACTGATCTTCGCTATCGCCGCCCATCGGATCATAGGCCGCCGAGTTATAGCCAATCAGCATCAACTCGATCCCTTGCAAGCCATAGCAGCGCCAGGCTTCCGGCCAGCGACGGTCATTGCAGATCAACATGCCAAGCACGGGCCGGCCCCAGGCTTCGGGGCCGCGAAAGGCGGGAAAGCCAAGATCGCCATATTCGAAATAGCGCTTTTCCAATTGCTGGAAGCGATCACCCACACGAGGTTCCACCGTGCCGGGCAGATGGATCTTGCGATACTTGCCGAGCACGCTGCCATCCGGCCCAACCGTGATCGACGTATTGTAGCGCTTGCCATGCGGCGTGAGTTCCGCATAGCCAAGATAAAAGCCAACACCCAAGGCGCGCGCGCGATCAAACAAGGGTTGCACGCGCGGATTGGGCATTTCGCGTTCAAAATAACTGTCCAATTCCGCCTGATCGGTGAACAGCCAGCGCGGGAAGAAGGTGGTCAGCGGCAATTCTGGAAACACCACCATCTTCGCGCCCGCAGCGGCGGCCTGTTCCAGAAGTGCCACCATGCGCGCCAGGATCGCTTCCCGGCTATCGGCTTTTTGGTTGGCGCCCATTTGGGCGCCGGCAAGGCGTAATACGCGGGTCATTGTTCAAGCTCCGGACGAATAGCCTCGACCACGGGGCGATAGCGCGCGGTCTCGGCGGCGATGAAGGCGGCGGCGCTGGCGGGTGTGCCAGGCGCGGAAGCGGTGATGCCAGAGGCAGTAAGGCTGGCGCGGAAGGCAGGATCGGCGAGCGCGGCGTTGGTCGCAGCGGAAAGCCGTTCCAGGATCGGCGCGGGCAGGGCAGGGGGTGCGAATACCGCATGCCAAAGCACCGCTTCAAAACTGGCGAGGCCAAGCGCTTCGGCAACCGTCGGCACATCGGGCGCGGCATCCAAACGCCGCGCGGTCGCCACCGCCAACATGCGCGCGCGCCCACCTTGATGCAGCGGCAAGCCACCGCCGAAAGTATTGACCGCGAGCGCCAAAGTGCCGCCGACCAGATCATTCATCGCCGGCGCCGCGCCGCGATAGGGCACATGCGTGATAGTAACCCCGCCCGCCTGCTGCTTCAGCAATTCACTCGCGAGATGCATAATGGTGCCACTGCCGGGCGAGCCATAGGAAAGCGGCGGATTGGCCACGCGCGCAGCGGCCAGAAATTCCCGCAACGTCGCCGGGCGCGATGGATGCGCCAACCAGCAAAGCGGCCCACCACCCAACTCCGCAATGGTCGTGAAATCCCGCACCACATCAAATTGCGGCTGGCGCGTCATCAAGGGATAAAGCGCATGGGTCGAAGCCGTGCCGAACAGGATCGTGTAGCCATCGGCCCGCGCGCGGGACACTTCCAAGGAGCCAATCGCACCGCCCGCACCGCCGCGATTTTCCGTCACTACCGGCTGGCCCAATTCGCGGCCCAGGCGCTCAGCATAAAGCCGCGCATAGACATCGGTGGGACCACCGGCGGGGAAGGGGATAATCATGCGGATCGGGCGCGAAGGATAAGTCTCCTGCGCCCGCACGCCGCCCGCAATCAGCGCCGCGCCAGCGCCAAACAGCGCGGCGCGGCGATAGATATCAAAGGGCCGCGTCACGCCAATTCTCAACCGCCGCATCGGGGTGGGAAGCAAGCCCGGCGGCCTTGATGCCCTCACACGCCGCATGCTCATCGCGGTCTGAGGCATCGCCGCTGACACCAACGGCGCCAATCACGGCGCCGGCGGCATTCAGGATCAGCACACCACCTGGCACCGGGACAAAGCTGCCATCAGAAGCAGCAGCGACAGTCGCCTGAAAGGCAATACGTTCCTTCAAGCGGTCACGCAGGATACGGCTGCCAACCCCCATGCCGAGCGCGGCATAGGCTTTCCCACGCGCAATCTCGGCGCGCAGAATGCCCGAACCATCTTCGCGTTTTTGCACCACAACATGCCCGCCCGCATCCAGCACCACCACGGTCAGCGGCAGCATGCCCGCCGCGCGGCCAGTCGCCAGCGTGACATCGGCGATCTTATCGGCAGTCGCCAAAGGCAAATCCACCGCGAGGTGCTTTACATAATAATCTGCGGAATTCATCGCGTTTCTCCCTGCGAAAATCAAAGCCCTTCCATGGGCCAAGCGTCACGCGGCGGCAAGCCAGGGTTCAGAAAAACAAATCCTTGAAATCCTGCCGCGTGCCGCCAAACAGCCGCCAGGTGGCGATGGCGCCAATGCAAAGCCCAATGCCGGCGGCAATCGCCGGCACGGGATCAGGCAGGCCGCCCGCCCCCGTGGCTGCGGCGTTCAGCATCCCAAGCACAATGCCAACCGACCCCGCGATCATCGCCTGCACCAAGCCTGGCTTGCGCCGAGGCGGCGGCGCGGCGGGCTTGGAAGGGCGCGGCTGGCGCTTGATCCAATGCCCTTCCGGGCGCGGCTTTTCCTTATTCCCCGACATAGGTTTCCCGGTGTTGACGCGGCACGAAGCGCCCGGCGCCGGGCTTGGCCAAAACCTGCTTGCCATCCCAAATCAGCTTGCCCCGCAGCCAGGTGGCGGCGACGCGGCCCTTCACCTTCATGCCATCATAGGGCGACCATTTGGCATCTTCCTGGTCCTGGATATCGCGTGCATCAAAGGTGAAATCACCTTCTTCCATCACCAGCAAATCAGCATCCGCGCCAACGCGCAAAGCGCCCTTCTTCGGGTAAAGCCCATGGAAGCGCGCCGGGCGTTCGGCGCAGTAAAGCGCCATCAGGCTGGGTGACAGACCGCGCTGCTTCAATAGCGAGAACATCACCGGCGCAAAGCTTTGCATCCCCGTCAGCCCCGCCCCCACGGTGAAGATATCGCCCGTATAGGTCTTGCGGTCGCGCGGCCAAGGCGCGTGATCGGTGGAGACATAGGCAACCTGCCCCTTGGCAAAGGCGCCCCACATGCGTTCCACCTCATCCGCTGTGCGGAAGGGTGGGTTGCATTTGCCGAAGCCTTCAAGCCGGATGATGTCTTCTTCTGTCATGCACAGATATTGCAGGCAGGCTTCACCCGATGCCTTGCCGCCCATGCGGCGGAACACCTCGGCAATCTCAAAACCGCGTGCGAGAGATGAATGGGCGATATGCACATGCGCGCCGGTCTCAAGCCCGATTTCGAAAATCTCAAGATCCGCCATGGTTTCACACAGCGGCGGGCGGGTGCGGCAATGCCAGATGGGGGAGGTATTGCCGGCGGCCTTGGCTTCGTCAGTCAGGCGCACCACGATTTCCTGATCCTCATTATGCACGCCCACCATCAGCCCGGTCTTGGCGATTTCACGAAAGGCCGCAACCATGGTTGGGTGGTCAATGCGCGGGAAGCGCACCGGGTCATATTCATAAGTGGAAAGCTTGAAGGAACAGGCGCCGGCTTCCGCGAGCCCCGCAATGGCATCCACGCCGCCCGATTTCAGGATGGTGCCGTAAAGCGCCATATCCACATGGGATAGGCGATTCACATACTCCACCTTTTCCTTGAAAATGCCGGCATCCGTCACCGGGCGCGGCACGTCATAGGGCATGTCAACGCAAGTGGTCACACCGCCCGCGGCAGCGGATTTCGACGCACCCTCAATGCCCGGCCAGCCGCGCGAGGAGGAAGTATGCATATGCCCATCCACCAAGCCGGGCATAATATAGCGTGCGCCGTAATCCTCGACCGATGTGGCAACCGGTGATGGCCCTTCACCAATGCCGGCAATCACTTCGCCGCGCGTCGCGATCCAGCCATTGGCCAGGATGCGATCGGGCAGCACAAGCGTGCCGCGAATGACGCGATCAAAAGGGGTGGTGGCGGGCATGGGATACTCCTGCAGATACTCGAAGACAGATTTTCAACCTAAAGCAGCCGGGCGCCGCGGGCCAGGGCCGATGGCCCGAATTGCGCATCGGCGATCTCAAGTGCGAGGCTTGTCGCCTCATTCTCCCGCTCCGCATTCCAGGCGAGTGCCACGCCAACGCCACGAATGGGGCCAGCGAGGATGCGAAAGGCAACACCCGGCGGATTAAGCCGCGCCATGCCTTCAGAGACCAACGCCACACCAAGCCCCGCCGCCACAAACCCAAGCTGCGCCATGGCCGAACCCACTTCGCGCACCACGCGCGGCGTGAAGCCCGCCGCATGGCAGGCTGCTGTCATGGCATCCGAATAGACCGGGCTGATCGCGCGCGGCAGCATCAGCATGGGCGCTTCCGCGAGTGCCGCCAGCGGCAAAGGATCAGGCCCCGCCAGGATCGGATGACCTTCCGGCAAAGCGGCGGCGAGCCTGTCTTCCCCCAAAGGCTTCAGCTTGATCGGCGCGCGATCACGATCGGCGCGGAGCAGCGCCAGATCAACCTCGCCACGGCGGAGCGCTTCCAAAGCCTCGGCCGTATCCATCTCCCGCACACCAATCGCGGCTTCCGGGCGTGCGGCCTGCATGGCGCGCACAATGGGTGGCAGATAGTCAAACAGCGCCGAGGTGACGCAGGCGATTGAAACAGGCGCGTGGTGGCCCAAGCGCAATTCGCGCGCCAGGCTTTCAAGATCTGCCGCATTGCCGGCGATGCGCCGCGCGAGTGGTAGCAGCGCTTCCCCCTCTCGCGTTGGGCGC
>JBILPX010000013.1:0-20245 GCA_044373565.1 Roseomonas sp. | reverse complement strand
CCGGGATGCGTACCGGAATACCGCTGCCCTTCACGAAGCGTGCGGCGCGCGCAATTTCAAAATGCCGGGCCTGCTGCGGCTTCATATCATCAATCAGCGTAATCTTGGCGGTGGTGCCGCCCATGTCAAAGGAAAGCGCACGGCTGATGCCACTTTCCGCCGCGATCATTTGCGCGAGGATTACGCCGCCTGCCGGTCCGCTTTCCACCAGGCGAATGGGGAAGCGCCGCGCGGTTTCCACCGTTGTGATGCCACCCGACGACATAATAAGCAAAAGCGGCGCGGTACTGCCAATTGCTTTCAGCCCATCCTCAAGCCGGCGCAAATAGCGTTCCATCAGCGGCAACACATAGGCATTGGCAACCGTGGTGGAAGTACGTTCGTATTCGCGGATTTCCGGGCAGACCTCGCTCGAAATCGCGATGACCTCGGGCGCGAAATGGCGAGAGAGAATGTCCTTTGCCCGCCGTTCATGTGCGTCATTCTGATAGGCATGCAGGAAGCAGATGGCGATCGCTTCAGCGCCTTCAGCCTTGGCGGTAACGCCGATGCGTTCCACCGCAGCCTCATCCATTGGTAGCAATACGGTGCCATCCGCGGCCACGCGTTCTGGCACTTCAAAACGCCAGGGCCGCGCGACGAGTGGTTCCGGCCGTTCCATATAAAGATCATATTGCTCGAAGCGGTGTTCATAGGCCATTTCGAGGGAATCACGGAAACCATCCGTGGTGACCAGCGCCGTAGGCGCGCCCTTGCGTTCAATGAGCGCATTGGTCGCAAGGGTCGTCCCGTGAATGACCAATGCCAAATCTGCCGCGCCAATCCCGGCTTGCGCAAGTATCGCGGCAGCACCTTCCAGCACCGCACGTTCTGGCGCATCTGAGGTGGTAAGGACCTTGGCGGAGAGCGTCCGATCCGGCAGCGCAAGCACAAGATCAGTGAAGGTGCCGCCGATATCGACAGCCAGGCGCGCAGTCTTGGTCATGATGTCCTTTTTCGTAATCGCACAATGCGCCCTATTCAGGCTGGAGATTGGCCGCCTTCACAACAGCGCGCCAGGTTTCTGTTTCATTCCGTACAAAGTTGCCAAAATCTACAGTCGCCATGGGGGCGGGCTGAAAGCCGATTCGGCCAAGCATTTCTCCTACCTCCGCACGCGCAAGGATGCGCGCAATCTCGCTCGCCAAGCGTTCGCGGATGGCAAGCGGTGTATCGGGTGGCGCAATAACACCATACCAATTGGAGATATCAAAATTCGACACCACGTTATTGATCGGCGGCGTATCCGGTGATGTCGCCCAACGCGTGGCCGAAGTGATTCCAAGCAGGCGCAGCTGGCCCTGTTGAACCATGGGCCAAGCCGACGAATCACTGAAAAAAATATCCACATTGCCAGCGACAAGGTCTGTCAGTGCTGGCCCTGTGCCACGATAGGGTACGTGCAGCATGCGCGTGCCAAGACGCAGGTTCATCAGCTCACCGGCAAGATGCGTGGCTGTACCAACGCCGCCAGACGCAAAGCGAATAAGGTCTGGCTGGCGCCGCACCAGATCAACGAAACCGGCAAGGTCGCGCGCTTCAAGCGTAGTGCGTGAAACCAATAAAAGTGGACTATGGCAAACCATGGTCACGAAGCCGAGTGCGCTCGGATCATAGGGCGTGCGGCGCACGACGGGGCCTGCAGTCATATTTCCGGCGCTGACCATGCTGAAAGCATATCCGTCAGGCGGCGATTTCGCGACCGAATCCACACCAATCGCACCTCCCGCGCCGGCACGGTTTTCCACGACGACCGGTTGGCCGAGCGCTTGACCCAAGGGTTCCGCAAGAATGCGCCCCACTGCATCAACCCCACCGCCTGGCGGAAAGGGCACCACCAAGCGGATTGGACGGTTCGGCCAAGCCTGGGCATGCGCGGCCTGCATCAAGGCGGCGCTGGCTGCGGCGGCAAAAACGCCGCAACCAAACAAACGGCGGCTGGTGCTGTTTTGCATGCCAACAATGCTTCCTTCTGGTTTGGGCCGTAACCGCAGCGTGTTCCCGCGTAAGCAGTATGAGAGCGTAAGCCTCACATTTAACGAGAGTCAAATTGCGAAGAACAGAGTTCTGGTCAGAAAACATTCCACTATAGTGCGGATATAAAACAACCACGCCTTTGCGATTGAAAAAGCTTTGATCCCATGCTGACTAGTGGTGCGATTTATGCTGACTGTTCCCGCCCCAAAACTATGCCTACATACTAATAGCCACAGGTTTGGTGGGCCGATTCACGCTGCCGTCGGGAAACGGCAGTCGCGATCGGACCACTGGTGAGGATCAACGCCCCTGGAAGGCGGGCTTGCGCTTTTCCATGAAGGCTTTGCGGCCTTCCTTGTAATCCGCGCTGTCAAAACAGGCGTTCAAATCAGCCTGGATCGCCGCCATGTCGCGATCCGCCTTGTCCTGCAATACCGCCTGCACCGTGCGCTTATTGGCGAAAAGCGAGAGGGGCGCGTTTTGCGCCAAGGTGGCGGTCAGCTTGGTCACTTCCCCGGCCAGCGCATCAGCCGGCACAAGCCTGTTGATCAGGCCAACACGCTCGGCTTCCCGGCCGTCAAAGCGTTCGCCCGACATAAGGATCATATTGGCATGCGCCGGGCCCACCAGGGAAACCAGGTGCTTCACCATGTCAAAGCCGTAAGCGATGCCAAGCTTCGCCGCCGGAATGCCGAATTGGCTGCCCTCGGCTGCAATGCGGATATCGCAGGACATGGCAATGCCAAGCCCGCCGCCCATGCAAAAGCCACGGATTTCGGCAATCACTGGCTTGGCATAGGTGGCCAGCTTCAAGCGCCCAACCGCTGTCTGCCGGCCATATTCCTTTTGCGCATCGGCATCCGAGCGGATTTTATCGAATTGGCTGATATCAGCGCCTGAGACGAAAGCCTTGTCACCCGCACCGGTCAGCACCACGCAGCGGACAGATGCATCCGCCGTGAACAAATCCAGCGCCTGTCCCATGCCATCCCACATTGCAACCGACATGGCATTGCGTTTTTCGGGCTGGTTGAACGTAATGCGGCCAACGCCATCCTTGATTTCGGCGAGAATCTTGCCGTCTGCGAATTCCATGTTGTTTATCCCTCGCTGATCACGCCAAGCGCGCGCAATTGGTCAATTTCGGCGGCGCCATAGCCTGCCTGTTGCAGAATCTCGGCGGAATGCTCGCCAAGCCGGGGCGGGATGCGCCGGACAGAGCTTTCCAGCCCTTCAAGATTGATCGCAGTACCCACAACATGGGTCAGGCCGCGCTTTGGCGTGGTCATGGGCGCTGCCATGGCAAGATGTTGCACCTGCGGATCAGCGAAGACCTGGTCCACCTTATTGATCGGCCCGCAGGGGATGCCGGTGCGTTCCAGCAAATCAATCCAATATTCGCTGGGTTGGGTGCTGGTGACTTCACCGATGGTTTGGTTCAACCGCGCGCGGTCCGCGCTGCGGCCCTTTAACGTTTTCCATTCCTCAACCTCCAGCCAATCCTTGCGGCCCAATGCTTCGGCGAATTGCGCCCACATCTTGGCGGAAGACGCCGCGATATTGATGGGCTTATCGGCGGTGGGGAAAACCCCCATCGGGATATTCACCGGATGGTCATTGCCGGCCTGGCCCGGGATTTCGCCATCCATCAGCCAGCGCGCCGCTTGCAGATCCAGCATGAACACCATGGCTTCCAGCAGGCTGGTATGCACATAGCGGCCCTGGCCGGTCTTTTCGCGTTCAAACAAAGCCATCATCACGGCCAAGGCCAGCAAATTCCCCGCCGTCAGGTCCACAAAGGGAATGCCTGCGCGCATCGGCCCGCGACCAGGCTCACCGGTGATGGTCATCATCCCGCCCATGCCTTGGGCAATCTGATCCACGCCGGCGCGTTCCCCATAAGGCCCGGTCTGACCAAAGCCGGAGATTGACGCATAGATCAGGCGCGGATTGATCGGCTTCAGATCTTCATAGGCGATGCCAAGGCGGTGCTTCACCTTAACGCGCATATTCTCAACGACAACATCGGCGGAAGCGGCAAGCTTCATCAGCACTGCCTTGCCTTCCGGCGATTTCAGATTAAGCGCGATGGAACGCTTATTGCGGTGCAGGTTCTGAAAATCATAGCCATCGCGATCGCCGCCGAAGCCATCGGCATTGGCGGGTGGTTCCACCCGGATCACCTCGGCGCCCCAATCGGCCAAATGGCGCACGCAGGTGGGGCCAGCGCGGGCGAGTGTCAGGTCCAGAATACGCACGCCAGCCAAGGGCAGGCGCGCTTCGGTGGCAAGTTTGGTGTCTATCGGGCTTTCGGGCATGTCATTCCTCCGTCCCGGCAAGACTAGGTCGGGCGGGGATGCAGGGCTAGAGGGGCGCCTTCAGCCTATCTCAGGCACTCAAAAAACCCGGTTTCCTTATCAAGCTGCCCATACTCCTTGGCGCGGAAATCATAGCGGGAGACAATGCCGATCACCTTCCCATCGCGCACAACGGGCAAATGCCTGAAGCCGCCATCGGCCATCATATGCAGCGCATCCATGGCATTGCCCTCGGGCGGCAGGCAGATGGGGTGGCGCGTCATGGCGTCTGACAGGCGGATTTCCGTGCCATCCTTCCCATGAGACAGGAAATGCACCGCATCCCGACCAGTGAAAATGCCAAGCAGCAGCCCAACTGTGTCCGTCACCAGCACGGCGCCCACGCGCCGGCGATGCATGGCGGCGCATGCTTCCTGCACGGTCGCATCCGGCCCCATGGTGAGCGGGTTCTGGTCGCGGACCATTTCACCCATGCTGCGATGTGGCATGGCATCCTCCTGTCTTCGAAGCGCCACATGACCGCAATCGCCGCCCGCAAATATTGACGCAGCGCAAGTTTGGCTGTGGCATAATGGCACCATGCAGCGCGTTGATCTTGCCTTGGTCTTGGCCGTTGATGCCTCATCCTCCGTGGATCGGGCGGAGTTTGACCTGATGATCGGCGGCTATGCTGCGGCCTTCTGGGACGCGGAGATCGCCGCGGCGTTGCTTTCCGGCCCGGCGGGCGCTTCGGCGTTGGCTATGCTTTTCTGGTCTGGGGAGCGCGCGCAGGAAATCGCCATTCCCTGGCGGATTTTGACCACCCCCGCCGATGTGGCGGCGCTGGTAGCGGCGATTGAGGCACTCCCCCGCCTGGTGCCGCCCGGCGCGACAGCACTGGGGGAGGGGATGGCGGCGGCCCTCGCCCTTTTTGCCTCAGGGCCACAACTGGCGCGGCGGATGGTTTTGGATGTCTCGGGCGATGGCGCGCATAATCAGGGCCGCCCACCGGGGCCGATCCGCGATATTGGCGTCGAGGCCGGCATCACCATCAATGCGCTGGCCGTGCTGAACGAAGAACCCGACCTGATGGCGCATTACGCCACGGAGGTAATCGGCGGCCCCGGCGCCTTCGTTTTGCATTGCCCAGATTATGAAGCCTTCGCCGCCGCCATCCGCGAAAAGCTGCGCCGCGAGATTGCGGGGGTTTTCATCGCCTGATGGGTCTGGCATGGCTTGGGGCATGATGCTGCTCATTCCCGGTCCCGTGCAGACCCGCCCCGAAACCCGCGCCGCCATGGCCCAGGATATCGCCCCTTGGGATCATGGCTTTCGCCCGACCTATGCGCGTATCCGGGAAAGGGTGCGTGATATCGCGGGTGGTATTGCCGGGGAACATGTGACGCTGCCGCTGCAAGGCTGCGGGCATTTCATGATGGAAGCTGCCATTCGCAGCCTGGTGCCGCCGGATGGCAAGCTGCTGATCCCGATGAATGGTTCCTATGCGTCGCGCATGGAACGCATTGCGCGTGAGATCGGGCGCGATGTGGTAACGCTTGACCTGCCCGATACGCGCGGCGCGCGCGAAGAAGATATCGCCCCGGTGCTGGCGGCTGATCCCACGATCAGCCATGTCTCCTTCGTCTATAGTGAAACCGGCAGCGGCATTGTGAATGATGCAGCGGGCATTGGGCGCGCGGTGAGGAAGGCCGGGCGGCGCATGATCATGGATGCGGTTTCCGCCTTTGGCGCTTTGCCCTTCAATCTGGCTGAGCACCCCGAATGCGATGCGCTGATGTTCACGTCGGGCAAATGCCTGGAAGGCATGCCTGGCATTGGCTTTGCGGTGGCGCGGATTGATAGCATCAAGGCGCGGGCCGGGCAGGCGGGGTCCTGGTGCTTTGACCTGGCCGATGTACTGGCCCATGCGGAACGCGCGGGCTTTGGTTCCTTCCGCTTCACGCCCGCTGTGCAGGCCTTGGCGGCCTTCGATGTCGCGCTTGATTTTTTCGAAAAAGAAGGCGGGCAGCCTGCGCGCCATGCGCGGTACCGCGCCAATGCCGATACGCTTTACGATGGCTTTATCGCCATGGGCATCAAGCCTTACGTGACCAGGGCGGAACAGGGGCCGATCATCGTGACCGTGCATCAGCCTGCCGATCCGCGCTTTGATTTTCCGCGCTATGTGGACGCTCTGAAGGCGCGCGGTGTGCTGATCAGCAATTTCTGGAACACGGCCGAGCCCACCATGCGCATTGGCGCCATTGGCGCGCTGACACCCGAAGACATGCAGCGCGCCATCGCCATTTTCCGCGACGCCCTGGCCGAGGCTTTGCCTGCGGCGGCTTAACCCTTCCCAATCCAGCCCTTGACAGCCCGCCCCCGACATGGCGATGCGAGGGTGAGCAACCGGGGGGTATGACATGGCCACAGATCTTGATATCGCGCGCGCCGCGACGCTGAAGCCGATTGCGGATATCGCCGCGCGGGCCGGCATTCCGACGGATGCGCTGGAACCCTACGGCAAATACAAGGCCAAGATCGGGCTGGATTTCATCCGCGCCCAGGCGGACCGCCCCGATGGCGCTTTGGTGCTGGTGACGGGCATCAACCCCACCCCAGCAGGTGAGGGCAAAACCACCACCACCGTCGGGCTAGGCGATGCTTTGAATGCGCTGGGCACGCGCACCATGATCTGCCTGCGCGAACCATCCCTTGGCCCCTGCTTCGGCGTGAAGGGTGGGGCGACGGGCGGCGGCTATGCCCAGGTGCTGCCGATGGAAGACATCAACCTACATTTCACCGGCGATTTCCACGCCATCACCAGCGCTAATAACCTGCTGGCGGCCATGCTGGATAATCATATCTATTGGGGCAATGAGCTTGGCCTGGATGCGCGCCGCATTTCCTGGCGCCGCGCGATAGACATGAATGACCGTGCCTTGCGCGGCATCAATTCGTCACTGGGTGGTGTTGCCAATGGCTTCCCGCGGGAAGATGGGTTTGACATCACGGTCGCTTCCGAAGTCATGGCGGTATTTTGCCTCGCGCGCGATTTGCCGGATTTGCAGGAACGCCTGGGCCGCATGGTGGTGGGGCAAACGCGCGATGGGCGGCAGATCACCGCAGCCGATCTGAAGGCCGATGGCGCCATGGCGGCGCTTTTGCGTGACGCCTTTGCCCCCAATCTGGTGCAGACCATTGAGGGTTCTCCCGCACTGGTGCATGGCGGGCCATTCGCCAATATCGCCCATGGCTGCAACAGCGTCATGGCCACACGCCTTGGGCTGAAATTGGCTGATGTGGTGGTGACGGAAGCGGGTTTTGGTGCCGATCTGGGCGCTGAGAAATTCCTCGACATCAAATGCCGTCTGGCCGGGTTGAATCCTTCAGTTTGTGTGGTGGTCGCCACCGTCCGCGCGCTCAAGATGCATGGCGGGGTCGCGAAGTCTGACCTTGGGCGGGAAGATGTGGCGGCGGTGACGCGCGGCATTTCCAACCTAGCGCGCCATGTGGAGAATATGGGCAAGTTCGGCCTGCCGGTGGTGGTAGCGCTGAACCGCTTCACCTCAGACACGGATGCGGAAATTGCCGCGGTGCAAGCGGCGATCCAGGCGGCGGGGACGGAAGCCATTCTCTGCACCCATTGGGGTGATGGCGCGAAGGGGGCGGCGGGACTCGCCCGTGCTGTGCAAGCGCGCATTGCGGCGAAATCCGCACGCTTCGCACCGCTTTATCCCGATGCCATGCCTTTGGCCGATAAAATCCGCACCATTGCGCAGCAGATTTATCGCGCCCGCGACATCGCGCTGCCGGCGGATGTGGCGAAGCGCCTCGCGCGGTTTGAGGAACTCGGCTTCGGGCATCTGCCGGTGTGCATTGCCAAGACGCAATATTCCTTCACCGCGGACCCGACCAAGCTCGGCGCGCCGGTGGATCATGTGCTGCCGGTGCGCGAAGTGCGGCTTTCCGCTGGCGCCGGCTTCATTGTCGCGGTTTGCGGGGACATCATGACCATGCCCGGCCTGCCACGCCGCCCGGCGGCGGAGACCATCGGCCTGGATGGGGAAGGGCGGATTGAGGGGCTTTTCTAACGGGCGCCGCTTGGCCTAGCCTTTCCCCTCGGGAAGGAAAGACCATGATGAAAACCATACAGCTCACCCCGCTTTTCGCCGCCCGTATTGAAGGCGTTGATGTCGCGCGCGGCATTGATGGTGCCACCATGGCAGGGCTGCGCGATGCCTTGGACCGTTTCGCTGTGCTGGTGCTGCCGGGCCAGGTCATTGATGACCCGGCGCAAATCGCCTTCAGCCAAGGTTTTGGCGCATTGGAAATGACGCGCCCCGGCGCGCTTGGCGCCGGCAGCGCCGTGATTGTGCTGAGCAATATCGGCCCCGGTGGTGAGATTGCGGCACCCAGCGATAAGCAACTGCTGAACAATAAGGCCAATCGGCATTGGCACCATGATTCCTCCTTCAAGCCCATCCCGGCCCGGGCCTCGCTGCTCTCGGCGCGCGAGATTCCAAGCGCGGGCGGCAATACGGAATTCGCCTTCATGCGCGGCGCCTTTGCAGCGCTGGAGGCTGCGGAACAGGCCAGGCTGCGCGGCATGGTGGCTTTGCATGATTTCGGTTGGTCACGCGGGCGGGTTGATCCCACGCTGGTGACGGAAGCGGAAAAGACCCAACATCCGGCGGTACGCCAGGCCGTGGTGCTGGAAGAAAACCCCTATGGCCCCGCGTTATATTTGGGTGCCCATGCGCGCAGCATTGACGGCATGACTGAAGCCGAAAGCCGTGCGCTGATTGAGCGCCTGATGGCGCATGCCACCGAAGATCGATTTATCTATAGCCATCGCTGGTCGCCGGGCGATTTGCTGATTTGGGACAACCGCGCCGTGCTGCACCGCGCCACCCCCTTCGCGAGTACGACGGAACGGCGGCATATGGTGCGCACGACGGTGGCAGGGCAGGGGCCGACAATCGCGGCCGCTGCCTGATGGCTGCGGGCGTTACGCCTTCCGCCGTGCGCCCACGAGCACGCCATCGGCTTCCAGCGCGGCAATCTCGGCCTCGCTAAAGCCACGCGCAAGCAGCACTTCGCGCCCATGCTGGTTGAAGCGCGGCGGGCGCGTGCGCGCGCCCCCTGGCGTGCGTGAAAGCTTGATCGGCGTATTCAGCGCGCGGAAGTCGCCGATATCCGCAACCATTTCACGGAAGGCAGTGTGATCCGCGGCCATGGCTTCATCCACATGCAGCACCGGGCCGGCGGGCAGGCCAACAGTCAGCATGCGCCGCGTCAGATCATGCCCATCTTCCGTAGAAAAGCGCTTTTCCAGGATTTCCGTCAGCGCATCGCGATTGATCACGCGCGCGCCATTGGTGGCAAAGCGCTCATCCTTCGCGACATCGGGAATACCCAGGAATTCGCAGAATTTCCGAAAGGCCGGGTCATTGCCGGCAGCGATGAAAATCTCGCAGGTTTTGGTTTTGAATTTGGAATAGGGCACCAGATTCGGATGCGGATTCCCCGTCGCCTTGGGGCGCTTGTCAGACAGGAAGTAATTCGCCGCATGGGGATGCAGCAGCGCCATGCCGCAATCATGCAGCGTCATGTCGCAATATTGCCCTTGGCCGGATTTTTCCCGCTCATGCAGCGCCATCAGAATGGCGATGGTGGAAAACAAGCCCGTCGCAATATCCACAATCGGCGTGCCAAGCCGCGTCGGCCCGGAAGTCTCCGTGCCATTGATGGACATCAGCCCCACCATGGCCTGCAACACCGCATCATAGCCGGGGAAGCCACCCAAGGGGCCTTCACCGCCAAAGCCCGAAACGCGGCAATGGATCAGGCGCGGGAAGCGTTTTGAGAGCACCGCTTCATACCCCAGCCCCCATTTTTCCATGGAACCTGGCTTGAAGTTTTCTACCAGCACATCAGCGCCTTCCAAAAGGCGCAGCAGCACTTCCTTGCCGGCGGGTTTTGATAGATCAAGCCCAACACTGCGCTTATTGCGATTGACGCCAACGAAATAGGAAGCATCGCCCGCGCTATCGAAGGGGGGGCCCCAATCACGCACCTCATCCCCTTGCGGCGGTTCCAGCTTGATCACCTCGGCGCCGTGATCGGACAGCACCATGGTGCAATAAGGCCCGCCCAATACGCGGGTCAGATCCACCACGCGCAGCCCGGCCAAAGCGCCAGCGGAACGGGCGAGACCCTTGGTGGCGATGCTTGCGTCATTCATGCCGCTTGTTTCCTACCAAATACCCGGGTGCAGAATTCCGGGTAGGTTTCCATCATTTCATCACAGATCGGCCCGCGCAGCAGCGCGAGTTCTTCTGGCGTCGGGTCTGGCGTGAAGGGCACATCGCCCGCCACATCAAAGGCAAATCCCGTAGCATCGCGCACGCTTTCCACCGTCTCACCTGGATGCACACTCTCCAGCGAAAACCGAGCGCGATCGGGGTGGAAGCGGAACACGCAGCGCCCCGTTACCAGTGCCTGCGCCGTGCCGCGGCGAAACACGCCGGGCGGGGAAACCCCAGGGGCGGAGATGTTATCCACCTTCTCCACAAAAACGCGCGGCGTGTGTTCTTCCCGGAATAGGATGGTGCGCGGCGTCATGAAATACATGAAGGCCGAACCAAAGCTGCCGGGAAAACGCACACCCATGCCGGGCCATTCGCCGGTGCCGACCAGGTTCAGGTTGGCGCTGCCATCAATCTGCCCACCGCCCAGGAAGAACAGATCAATCCGCCCCTGGCCGGTCAGGTCAAATAATTCGCGCGTGCCTTCCGTAAACGGATTGCCGCTGCGCTTATGCAGCAGGGAAAGCCTCACAGGATTGCCTTGCTTTTTCACCAGCCAACAAGCGGCGGCGGGCATCGGCGATGCTGCACCCACGGCGATATGGCGGGCGGGCGGCGCGCTCGGGTCCAGGATCAGCTTTGCGAGTGCGACCGCGATGCGTTCTTCCAGCTTGATCTCGCTCATTCGGCGGCCTGTGCTTTTTGTTCGAAGACTTCACGCGCGCACCAGGCAGCAAAACCTTCTTCGCTCCGCGCCATGCGCGCATATTCGCTGACATAAGCGCCATCAAAGCCATATTCATCAAGCAGCGCCACCGGGCGCGCGCCGCGCTCAGCAATGGCGATGCCGCTGATATAGGTGGCGTTAATGGCACCGGAGGCGAGGTGTTCATCTTCCAGGAAATTGCCCGGCACCACGCGTTCCACCGTGACCAAGGCGCGCTTGGACGCATGGGCGATGGTGGCGCATTCACGCCGCCGCCCGACCCAGACATTGCCTTCCTCATCCGCCATCAGCGCATGGAAGCAGACGAAATCAGGGTTCAGCGCGGGAAGCAGGACAATCGGGTCTTCGCCATCCGTCGCGAAAGGGTTGGGCACCACTTTCCAATCCGGCCGATTGGCCAGGATATCGCTGCCGATCAGCCCGCGCAGCGGCATGAAGGGCACGCCTTTTTCAGCGGCTTGCAGCATGGTGTGAATGGCGGGGCAGGTGGCATCAATCACCTTGATGGTGCCCGCGCGCAACGCCGCCGAAAAGCGCGGCGCGAAGCCGGCCTCACCAAGGGAAACCGCGCTGGTCTGCACGCTGGTGACGCAGCCAGCGCCGATCAGTATATCCGTGGCAAAGCCCGAAACCGGCACGCCCACCAGGCGCAGATTACGCACCCCGCGCCGGATCAACGCCTTGGCCAGCGCGACAGAGGGCAGGGAATTATCGGGTGGCAAAGCGAGCATGGCCCCATCGGGCACCTCGGCGGCCAGCGCTTCCAGGCTGATCGGGTTCATGGCGTTCTCCTTTACTGGCCATGCTACCGGGCGTGGCCTGCGCAAGCTAGGGGCTGATGTGCTTGCCGGTCTGGGCTAAGAAGCGCGCATGAACGCCGCAACGCTCACTTCAGAACGCCTGATCCTCCGCCCCTGGCGGGATGAGGATCTTGACCCGCTTTTCGCCATCAATGGTGATCCGGAAAGCATGCGCTACTTCGCCGCCACCATGACGCGCGTGGAAAGTGATGCCTGGGCTGCGCGGCTGCGCGCGCATTTTGCCGAACATGGCTGGGGTAAGTGGGTGGTGGCGGAGGCGGCCACGGGCGCTTTCGTGGGCGTGGTCGGGCTGATGACCATACCCTGGCAGGCGGATTTCACACCGGCCGTTGAAATTGGCTGGCGCATCGCGCCGGGTTTTCGTCGCCAAGGCTATGCCGAAGAAGCCGCGCGCGCCGCCTTGGGCTTTGGCTTCGGCACGCTTGGGCTTGCTTCCATCGTCGCCTTCACCGTGCCGGGCAATGCGGCTTCTTGGAAGCTCATGGAAAAGCTCGGCATGACGGCGGCGGGCGAATTCGACCATCCGCGCCTGCCGGAAGGCCATCATTACCGGCGGCATTTGCTCTATCGCATGCACGGCGCTGACTGGCGTGACGGCGCCCGCTTGGGGTGATAGACGGCATGCGCTCAAGCTCGCTTCAAGGATTGCCCGCCATGCCCGTCTCTCGCCAGGAATTTCGCGACGCCATGGCCAGGCTTGGGGCGGCGGTGAATATCATCACCTCCGATGGCGTGGCGGGCAAAGGCGGCATTACCGCAACTGCCGTCTGTTCCGTGACGGATGACCCGGCCACTTTGCTGGTCTGCCTCAATCGCACCAGCCCGCGCAGTGCGCTGTTTCTGGCGAATGGCGTGCTTTGCGTGAATACGCTCGCCGCCGGACAACAGGGCGTTTCCGACGCCTTTTCCGCACCGAGCGGCGCATTGGACATGGCAGCGCGCTTTGCTGCCGGGGCATGGATCAACCTAGTCACCGGGGCGCCTGCGTTGGATGGCGCTGCGGCGAGTTTCGATTGCCGGATTACGAAGGTGATGGAACAAGGCACGCATAGCGTGGTCTTCGCAAGCGTTGAGGCGGTGCGCTTTGCCAATATGGAGGCGGGCTGCCTGATGTATTACGCCCGCGGCTATCATGGCTTGCCAGTGGCGATGGCGTGAAAACCCTTTACACAGCCAAGGCCTCCGCCTAACCCCCGGCGCCAATGTCCTTCTTCGAAATCCTGCCGCCTTCGGTCCTGTTCTTCGCGCTTGGCTTCGCCGCGGCTGCGTTGCGTTCTGATCTTTCGGTGCCGGATGCTTTGGCCAAGACGCTCTCGCTTTATCTGATGATGGCCATTGGCCTGAAGGGCGGCATTGCCATTGCGCAGCCCGGTGCCTCGGTGGGCTTGGTGCCGGCGCTGATGGTGGGCATTGCGCTTTCGGCGCTGATGCCGCTGCCGGCTTATGGGCTGCTTCGCGCCGCCACATCGCTTGATAAAGCGACGGCGGCGGCGGTCTCGGCGCATTATGGGTCGGTCAGTGTGGTCACCTTCGCGGCGGCAGTCGGGCAATTGAACGCGACCAATACGCCTTATGAGGGCTTCATGCCCGCCGTGCTGGCGGCGATGGAAACCCCGGCCATTCTGACCGCTTTGCTGATTGCGCGGCGCGGGGGCGCGGCGACTTCCGGCGGCGCCCGCGAAATGGCGCGAGAGGTGTTCCTGAATGGTTCGGTCGTGCTGCTGCTGGGCGCTTTTTTGATCGGCTGGCTGGGCGGGGCTGGGGCTGAGCGGCAGCTATCGCCCTTCATCACCGCGCTTTTCCCGGGTGCGCTGTGTCTTTTCCTGCTTGAGATGGGCATCACCGCAGCGCGGCGGCTCCGCGACCGGGGCCGGGGGCTGGATGTGCGGCTGATCGCCTTTGCCATCCTGATGCCGCTGATCGGCGGCGCGGTGGGGCTGACCGGCGGGCTTTTGGTCGGGCTTTCCACGGGGGGTGTGGGGCTGATGGCGGTATTGGGGGCTTCGGCTTCCTATATCGCGGTGCCGGCGGCCATGCGGCTGGCGCTACCCTCGGCCGATGCCGGCATTTACGTGACCCTTTCCTTGGCGATCACCTTCCCCTTCAATGTGCTGGCTGGCATCCCGCTTTGGCTTTGGGCGGCGCGGCTGGCCACATAATAATCACGGGGAGACGGGACAATGCACGCGCGCAAAAGGATCGAAATTGTCGTGGAGGCCGTGCGGGCGGAGGCGGTGACGTTGCTGCTGGACCGCATGGGCGCCACGGGGTGGACGATTCTGCCCGTACTTGCTGGGCGCGGCCATCAGGGCATTCGCCGCGCCGGCGACCCCGGCGGGGTTGATGATAATGTGCTGGTGCTTTGCATTACCTCAGCCGAGGTCGCTTCGCGCGTACTGGCGGCGGAAGGGGAATTGCTCGGCGCCAGGCCCGCGATTGTGACACTGACAGATTGCCAGGTGCTGCGGGCGGATCACTTCTGATCGGGTTTTGGTTGACCTCGGGCGCTGCGCGGGCCTAGGAAATGCTTATGCAGAGAGCATCTGGCGAGACTCCCGTGATGGCCGCTGCCAAGCAGTTGTTTGGGCTTGGCGTTTTGGCCTTATTGCTGGCGGCTTTGCCGGCTGGGGCCTTTGCGGCACCGGATGCTGCCACGCACCCCAATGCCGCGCGCCAGCAACGCCCTGCCGCCACGAATGTCGCCGCACGACCAGCGCCGCCCGTCTTGCCGGAACCCTGGGGCCTTTGCGGCGCAGCCATTGCGGCGGCGGAGCGCGAGGCAGGAATGCCGGCAGGCTTGCTCGGCGCGGTTGCCAAGGTTGAAACCGGGCGCCGCGCGCCGGATGGCAGCGTGCAGCCCTGGCCTTGGTCCTATAATGCTGCCGGCGATGGCCGCTACGCCGCTTCGAACGCCGAAGCGCTTCAGGAAGTGCGCGCTATTCAGGCGCGGGGCGTGCGTTCGATTGATATTGGCTGCATGCAGATCAATCTGCTGCATCACCCGGATGCTTTCCAAAGTCTGGAAGCCGGCTTCGATCCCACAACGAATGTTGCTTATGCGGTGCGCTATTTGCGGAGCCTGCAGGCCCGCACGGGCGATTGGCATCAGGCCGTCGCTTTGTACCATTCCGCGACACCGGAACGCGGGCAGATCTATCAGCAGCGGGTGATGGCAGCGCTGAGTGGCAATAGTTTTGTCCCTGGCTCCGCGCCTGGGGTCATTCCCCTGCCAGGGCCTGCCATGGCAGGGCTATGCACTTCCGGTGGCGGCGCGGTGATGCTGATTGGTGCGCGCGAGCCCAGCCTGAAACCCGTGCCGACAACGCCCGAGGTTGAACTTCGCATGCGTGGCGGCGGCACCCCTGGCCCAGCGGCGCGGACGCGTATCGTTTGCTTCCCCCCCAAGGCCGCGAATGCAGCAACGGAAGTGGCCGAAGCGCGCCCGGCGGGGACCGGCGCGCGGCGCTAAACTTCTATTCGCGCCATTCCGCCCATGTAAGGCCGCAGCACTTCCGGGATAGCGATGCTGCCATCTTCCTGCTGGTGCGTTTCCAGCACCGCAATCAGCGCGCGCCCCACTGCCACACCAGACCCATTCAGCGTATGCAAAAAGCTGGTGCCCTTGGCATCCTTGGCGCGGTAGCGCGCCCCCATGCGGCGCGCCTGGAAATCGCGGCAATTGGAGCATGATGAAATCTCCCGCCACGCGCCTTGGCCTGGCAACCAGACTTCAAGATCATAGGTGCGCGCGGCGCCAAAGCCGGTATCGCCGGCGCAGAGAATGATCCGCCGCCAGACCAGGCCCAATTCCGTCAGCACACGTTCCGCGCAACGCGTCATGCGATCATGCTCGGCGTCGCTGTCTTCCGGCTTCACGATGGAAACCAACTCCACCTTCGCGAATTGATGCTGGCGCAGCATGCCGCGCGTATCGCGCCCGGCGCTGCCGGCTTCAGACCGGAAGCAGGGCGAAAGCGCGGTCAGACGCAAAGGCAGATCAGCCTCCGCCTTGATTTCCTGCGCGGCGAAATTGGTCAGCGGCACTTCCGCGGTCGGGATCAGCCAGCGGCCATCCGTGGTGCGGAACAAATCATCGGCGAATTTCGGCAATTGGCCCGTGCCATACATGGTGGCGTCATTCACCAGCAGAGGCACCGCACTCTCGGTATAGCCATGCGCTTCCGTATGCAGGTTCAGCATCCATTGCCCAAGCGCCCGTTCCAGCCGCGCGAGCGGGCCCTTCAGCACCGTAAACCGCGCACCCGCGAGCTTGGTGGCAGTGGAGAAATCCATCAGGCCAAGCGCTTCGCCCAATTCGAAATGCTGCTTGGGCGTAAAGGAAAAGTCGGGCTGCGCGCCATGCTGATGCTGCACCACATTGGCGCTTTCATCGCGCCCATCCGGCACTTCGGCATCCAGGATATTGGGGAGTGTTTCCAGCACGGCTTGTTGCGCGGCCTCGGCCTTCGCGGCTTCGGCTTCAAGTGCTGCCATGTCATCGCGCAGTTGCACCGCTGCGGCTTCCAGCGCTGCGGTATCGGTGCCGTGGCGCTTGGCCATGCCGATATCCTTGGAAAGCGCATTACGCCGCGCCTGCTTTTCCTGCAGCGCCGTTTGCGCTGCGCGCCGCGCCTCATCATGCGCCAGTATGTCCGCTGTCGCCGGGGCGATACCGCGTCGCGCCAGCGCGACATCGAAAGCGGCTGGGTCGGCACGCAATTGCCTTATGTCGTGCATGTTACAGATTCTTCGATGGGATCGTTACTTTTTGTCAGCTTCGGCTTCAGCGTCGGACTTCTTCGCCATCCAGCCCGCCGCCAGGATGGAGATTTCATAAAGCAGGATCAGCGGCACGGCCAAGCCGATTTGGCTGATCACATCGGGCGGCGTCAGCACGGCGGCGGCCACGAACATGCCAACAATGGCGTAGCGCCGGCCCTTCTTCAGGCTATCCACATTCAGAATGCCAACCCGACACAAAAGCGTCAGCAGCACCGGCAATTGGAAGGCAATGCCAAAGGCCAGGATCATTTGCATGACCAGCGACAGATATTCGCCAACCTTCGCTTCCAACTGCACTGGAATGCCGCCTGAACCGGGCATGGTCTCAAAGGAAATGAAGAATTGCCAGGCCAGTGGGAAGATGAAGTAATAGGCCAGCGCCGCACCCCCCAAAAACAGAAAGGGCGAAGCGACCAAAAAGGGCGTGATTGCGCGTTTTTCGCTGCGATAAAGCCCCGGCGCCACAAACAGCCAAAGCTGTGTCGCCCACATGGGGAAGGAAAAGAACACCGCGCCAAAAAACGCCACCTTCAAATAAGTGAAGAAGGCTTCATAAAGTGCCGTGAAGATCATGCGCCGATCGCCACCGCCCTGCTTGGCCAGCACATCGGCCAAGGGCTGCGCTAAAAAGGCGTAAATTTGCGCCGAAAAATAATAGCACACCGCAAAAGATACCGCGAAACCCCCAACGGACCAAAGCAGCCGCGTACGCAGCTCCTTCAAATGGTCCATCAAAGGCATCGCCTTATCGTCTATCTGATCGTCATCCCGGGTGGTGGACACGGAAATTCCTCAAGCGCTGGCGGCGGGTGGGGGGGATGGCGCAGCAGGCGGGGCCGGCGCTGGTTCGGGCGCGGGCGGCAAGGGGGCGGCAAAGCGGGCGACTGTGGGCGGCACAAAGGAAGGCGCGTCTGGCGCGGGCGGCAATTCCGGCGGCACATAAGGCGCAGGCGGCGGCGGCATGAATGTATCGCGCAGCGGATCGTCGGCCATGGTTTTTTGCAGGGTGCCATCCGCATCAACGGCTTTTTCGATTTCGCCCTTGATATCAAAGCTGCGGATATCGTTGATGGTGCTCTTCATTTCCTGGATGGAATTGCGCACATCATCAAGCTTGGCTTCGCGCACCAGCTCATCCGCCTGTTGCTGGAATTCGCCCGCCATGCGGCGCAGCTTCTGAATACCCTTCGCGACACCGCGAATGGCCTCCGGCAGATCCTTCGGACCGATGACTACAACGGCCACCACCGCGATCACGGCGATTTCTGACCAGGCGAGGTCGAACATGCTCTCCTTTGTCCGCAGGCTTTAATCCGGCGGAGGTAGACCCGTTAGCAGGAAGCCGGATGCGCGCCAACCGCCTTGATGTGGCGCGCCGCCCGCTTGAATGAAAGCCGTGTCATGCCTCGGCGCGTGGGAAGACAAAGGCGCGTTCCGGGTCGAGCGAAACGGCGATTCGCTCCCCGCGCCTGAGCCGCCGCCCCGGGGGCAGCCGGGCATGCAGGTGCAAAAGCCCACCCGTGCCATCCGGCAGGGCAAGATGCGCCAGGGTGGTAGAGCCCAGCAGGCGGAAGGCTTCCACCTCCACCACCGGGCCTTCAGCGCCAAGCCTGAGACCTTCGGGGCGAACCAGCACCTCCACCTCCGCCCCTTCGGCGAAGCCTGGGGCGGGCAGGGCGCCAAGCGCGGTTTCCGCCTGGCCGGCAGCGATGCGGGCGGGCAGGCTATTCACCTCACCCAGGAAGCCCGCGACATAGCGATCCGAGGGTGCCAGATAGAGCGCTTCAGGCACGCCCACCTGCAAAATCCGCCCTTCGCGCATCAGCGCGATGCGATCACCCATGAACATGGCTTCTTCGGAATCATGCGTGACCAGCAAGGTCGCGATGCCGGCTTCCTGCAACACATGTAGCGTATCATCGCGCACTTTTTCACGCAGCCGCGCATCGAGACTCGCAAAAGCCTCATCCAACAGCAGCACGGCCGGGCGGGGTGCCAGGGCACGGGCCAGTGCCACGCGCTGCTGCTGCCCGCCTGAGAGCATATGCGGAAAGGCGTTCTGGAAGGCTTCCAGCCCCACGCGGGCGAGTGCATCCATCACGCGCCAAACCCTTTCGCCGCGCGGGGCAAAGCGCAGCCCGAAGGCGACGTTCTCTGCCACGGTCAAATGTGGGAACAACGCATAATCCTGAAATACAAAGCCAATATGCCGCGCTTCGGGCGGCACTTCCCGCCCCGATTCGGCAATCAACCGTCCGCTGATTTCAATCCGCCCATGCTGAAGGGGCTCCAGCCCCGCCGCCAGGCGCAAAAGCGTAGTCTTACCACAGCCGGAGGCGCCGAGCAGGCAGACAATCTCCCCCGCTGCGACACTGAGATCAATGCCTGCCAGAACCTCCCGCGCGCCATAGGCATGGCGGATATCGGCAAAGCTGAGGCTCACCTTTGGCTGGTTTCCTCGGCGGCTTCGGGGGTAGGTGCCGGGGCTCCCTCGGCTTCCTCAACGGTGGTGATGGGGGCGTTCAGGCCGGGCAAGGGCGGCGCGTCGCCAGTCACCAATTCTTCCTTGCGTGGCAGATCGCCCAAGGATTTCAGGGAGAATTGCTCCAGGAACTTCGGCGTGGTGCCCCAAAGTGTCGGCCGGCCTGGGACTTCGCGGCGCCCACGCGGCGCCACCAGGCCAAGCTCCAACAGCGATTCGAGGGTGGTTTGCGCCAGCGCGGCACCGCGGATTTCTTCCACATCGCCCCGCGTGCAGGGCTGGTGATAGGCAATGATGGCAAGCGCTTCCATGGCCGCACGCGGCAGGCGGCGCGGACTTTCGACCACCTTGGTCAGGCGGGGCGCTAGGTCTGTGGCGGTGCGGAAGGCATAGCCGCCGCCGATTTCAGTCAATACCACGCCGCGCCCTTGGTAGGCTTCAGCGAGCGCCGCGCAGGCCATGGTGGCGGAAACGCCTTCGGGCAGCACGGTGGCCAGGGTTTGCGGCGATACCGGGCGATCAGCGGCGAAAATCACAGCCTCCGCAATGCGAAGTGCCTGGGCCATGGTCGCCTCATCAGGCGCGGTGGGCGCCTCTGGCGTGGGGGTTTCCGCCGGCGCTACGGCTTCAGTCGGTTCTTCCATCGCTGCCCCCTTCTTCTGTCCGGCGGCGGATCATGATTGGCCCGAAGGCCGCTTCCTGATGCAATTCTATCCCGCCGCCGCGCGCCATTTCCAAACCCGCGATCAGGGTGCTGGCAAGCGCGGCGCGCTGTTCTACCGGATCGTCAAAGCCTTCCGGCAGGAAGG
>JBILPX010000164.1:0-6943 GCA_044373565.1 Roseomonas sp. | reverse complement strand
TTTTTCGCTTTGGTTCTTTTTAACATTTGGCATGCGATCAAGGCCGAATATGTCATCATTTTTTTTCACATAACTGGCCGCTTTCCATCATGGTTGGAGGATCTTTCGTCATAAAGTGAACGCAGCCACTACACCTGCGCGTGCCAGCCACATTCCCGCAACGCGCCTTCCATATGCGGCGGCGGCGGCGCCTCTGCCTGCCAGGCGGTTCCACTCGAAATCTGTCAGTTCGTACCGGCGAGCGTGCATCGAAAGTCCTCCCCGGACTTTGAATCATAACTCGCTCGTCCGAGGAATCCCCTTTATGAGTTTGTGACCGAGAGCAGAAAATCCGGGGCGTGAAATCACCCCGGCGCAAGCGGCGGCGTATTATTCCGCCGCCTGATGCCCATGGCCCGTGGCGGGCTTTGATTGCAGATTGGCCAACTTGGCCGCGATGGCGCCGATTGGCTTGGTATAGGGTGCCAGCAGCAGATAAAGCGCCGGCACCGCATAAAGTGTCACGATGGTGGAAAGCGTGATGCCGCCCACAATCACCACCCCCAAGGCCTGCCGGCTTTCCGCCCCGGCGCCGGTTGCCATGGCAAGCGGCACAGCACCGAGCACCGTCGCGATGGAGGTCATCAGGATGGGCCGCAACCGCACGACGGAGGCTTCCAGCACTGCGTCCCGTACGCTCATGCCGCGGTCGCGGAGTTGATTGGCGAATTCCACCACCAGAATGCCGTTCTTCGCCATCAGGCCAATCAGCAAGACCATGCCGATCTGGCTAAACACATTCAGCGTCTGCCCCGTCACCCACAGCGCCAGCAGCCCACCCGTCACCGCCAGCGGCGTGGATAGTAGAATGACAAAGGGGTGGATGAAGCTTTCAAACTGCGCGGCCAGCACCAGGAACACCACCAACAGCGCCAGGGCAAAGGTCACGTAAAGCGCGCCGGAGCTTTCGCGGAATTCCAGGCTCTGCCCCAGATAGGAAATACGCGCTTCCTGCGGCAGCACTTCCTTCGCGGTGCGATCAAGGAAATCCAAAGCCTCGCCCAAGGAATAGCCAGGTGCGAGAGAGGCTGTGATGGTGATGGCGCGCACGCGGTCCTGCCGCGACAAGGTCTGCGCGCGGGCGCGTTCGGAAAGCGTCACCACATTGGAAAGCGGCACCAGCCCGCCGGTTCCTGTGCGCACAAAGACATTCTGCAGATCATAAGGCGAAATCCGCGCGGAATCCGGTGCCTGCAACAGCACCTTATATTCCTGGCCACCCACGACATAGGTGGTGACCTCGCGCGATCCCATCAGGGTTTCAATGGTGCGCCCAACGGCGGCGATGGAAATGCCAAGATCGGCGGCCTTGCGCCTATCAATATCCACCCGCACTTCCGGCTTGGTTTCCTTGAAGTTGTGGTCAAGGTTCAGCAAGCGTGGATTGGTCCGCGCTTTTTCCAGAAACGCATCGCGCCACGCGATCAGCGTATCATAATCCGGCCCACCAATCACGAATTGCAGCGGCGGCTGGAAGCCGCGCTGACCAAGGGATGGCGGGTTCAGCGCAAAGCCACGAATGCCCGGAATGCCCGCCACCATGGGGAAGATTTCGGCAGCGATGGCCTGTTGCTTACGATTTCGTTCGCTCCAGGGCGCGAGACGCACGAAGATATTCGCAACATTGCCGATGGCCGGGCGCTGGAAGCCACCAACCGTGGACATCACTGCGTAGGCTTCGCCACTATCAATATACTTCTGCAACAGGCTTTCCAGCCGCATCACATGTTCCATGGTGTAAGGGAAGGATGCGCCCTCAGGCCCCGTGGTTGGGATGATGACCACGCCGCGGTCTTCAGTCGGCGCGAATTCCTTGGGTAGCGCATTGAACAACACCACGGCGAACAGCGACATCCCCGCCGATACGCCCATGACCAGCACAGGTGCGCGGAGCGCCTTATCCAAGGTCCAGCGCAACCCATCATTCATAGCAACGAAGAAAGGCTCTGTCAGGCGCACCAGCAGGCTTTCACCTTCATGCGCGCGCAGCAGCTTGGAACACATCATGGGTGTCAGCGTGAGTGCGATAAGCCCCGAGAATAAGACCGATGCCGCAAGCGCAATGCCGAATTCAGTAAATAGCCGCCCAGTATTCCCGCCCATGAAGGATAGCGGCAAGAAAACCGAAACCAGCACCAGCGTTGTCGCAATAACGGCGAAAGCGATTTCGCGCGACCCGAGCAGGGAGGCCAGCAATGGATCTTCGCCCAATTCGATGCGGCGATGGACATTTTCCAGCACCACAATGGCGTCATCTACCACGAGGCCGATGGCAAGCACCAGGCCAAGCAGCGTCAGCACATTCACCGAAAACCCGAATACCGCCATTGGCAGGAAGGACGCCACGATGGAAACGGGAATGGCGACTGCGGGAATAATGGTGGCGCGCACGGACCGCAGGAACAGAAAGATCACACCCACCACAAGGGCAAGCGCAATTATCAGCGCGTGCTCAACCTCATAGATTGATTGCGCAATAAAAAGGCTTTCATCATAGGCGATCACCGCCTCGATCCCTGGTGGCAGGGTGGGCTTGATGCGTTCCAATTCCGCCTTCACGCCATCTGCCACTGCAAGCGTATTGGCGGTGGATTGCCGCAAAACACCAAGCCCGATAGCGGGCCGGCCATTGATGCGGTAGCCGCCGCGCGAATCTTCGGGCCCCACTTCAATGCGCGCCACTTCACCCAGCAATACCTGCGCGCCGCTCGTACCACGCGCTACCACAACCTGGCGGAATTGGTCAGGCGTGCTCATTCTTGAATCGGTTCGCACCGTCAATTCGCGCGCCGTGCTTTCAATGCGCCCGCCGGGCAATTCGACATTCTCGCGCCTGATCGCCTCCTCCACATCCTGAACGGTGAGGCTACGCGCGGCCAAGGCTTGGCGATCCAGCCAAACGCGCATGGAAAAGCGCCTCTCGCCCTGGATCAGAACCTGCGCGACACCTTCCACAATGGCGAGGCGATCCACAATGCGCCGGCGCGCAACATCAGTCAGGTCAAGCGGAGAAAGCGTCTCGGACCCCAAGGCAATCCACAAAATGGGCCGACTATCGCCATCCACCTTTTGCACAATGGGCGTATCCGCCTGTTCCGGCAGGCGCGCCAGCGCACGTGCCACACGGTCACGCACATCATTGGCCGCACTATCCACATCGCGCGTCAGGCGAAATTCCAGCGTGATCTGGCTGCGTTCATCGCGCGATTGGGATTGGATGGCTTTGATCCCCTCAATCCCCGCAACGGCACCTTCCAGAATTTCCGTAATCTGATTATCCACCACGGGTGCCGAGGCACCACGATAGGTGGTGACAATCTGGATGATCGGCGGATCAATCTTCGGGTATTCCCGGATCGGCATTTTAAAGAGCGATGCCACACCAAGCACGATCAGCATCAGGCTGATCACGGTCGCGAAGACCGGCCGTTTGATCGAGATATCGGAAAGGACCATGGGTTCAGCCCCGCTCAGCTTGTCGGACGCGTGATGGTTTCAATGATGCGCACCGGCGCATCTGGGCGCAAGCGTTGGATACCGCGCACCACAACTGGTTCGCCGGCGGCCACCCCTTCGCGGATTTCAACCTCGCTCGGCAGGCGAAGCCCCAGCTTCACTTCCTGGCGCTTCGCGCGGCCATCGCGGATCACATAGACAAAGGCGCGGTCGCCCACCGGGTCTATCGCTTCTTCCGGGATCAGCAGCGCGGTTGGCCGTTCTTCCAGCACCATTTCCACATTCAGAAACAGGCCCGGGCGTAGCGCTTCATCGGCATTATCGAATTCGCTAATCACGCGCACGCTGCGGGTGGCGGGGTCTATGCGCGTATCAATGATCGCGACCTGGCCATTGAAGCGACGATCACCGTATGCGGTGCTGCGCGCGGTGACTTGGCGCCCCAGCTGCACCCGCGCCAGATAAACTTCGGGCACGGAAAATTCCACGCGCACACGCGAAACATCATCCAAGGTGGTGATCGCAACGCCTGGCTGGATCAACGCGCCCAGGCTTACTTGCCGCAACCCCACCCGCCCGCTGAAGGGGGCGTTCACGCGCAATTCTTCAAGCTTAGCTTCGGCCTGTCTCACGCGCCCCTCGGCCTGGCGGGACAGGGCTTCCAGTGTGTCCAGCCGCTGCGCCGCAATGGTCTGGCCAGCTTGCAAGCCGCGGGCGCGCACTAACTGATTGCGCGCATCGTCCAAAAGTGCGCGGGCCTGATCAAGCTCCGCCGAAACAGCGCCGGAATCGAGTTCCACCAGGGTTTCGCCCGCCTGCACCTTCTGGCCTTCGGTGAAGCGGATATGCGTGACAATGCCAACAATTTTGCCAGTGATGGTGACGGCTTCGCGCGCGCGCACCGTGCCGATACTTTCAACCTTATCCACCACCATGCCGCTCCGCACCGGCTGCACCACAACGCCAATGGGGCCAGATGGCCCACCGCGCGCGGGGCCCTGGCTGGCGCTGGATTGCAGCCCAACCAATTCCAAAGGCTTGGGGAGCCCCCATTCTTCTGCCTTGAAGTGCCAAGCCGCGCCGGCGCCTGCGATCAGCGCCAAAAGGCCTAGCTGCGTAATGGTGCGCATATCATTTCAACCCAAACCGCCCCCGCAGGACCGGCACCATGGCAGAACGCGACCACTAAAGCGGCCCCGGACCGCGGGACGGAGCTTGGCGAGATCGCCAAGCCCGAAACAGCTTCTGCCGCGCCACGCGCGCTGCGGCAAGTTTCAGTTTTTTTAATTATGGGGCTGCCCCTCGCCCGGCGCCACCCTGATGCAGCGCGCTTGCCGCCCTGGGACAATCTGGCGCAGTTGCGGGACGCCGTCCTGGCAGCCTTCAATCACCTCCGCACAGCGGGGCGCGAAGGCGCAGCCCGTGGGCACCTTATCAAGCATCGGCGGCGCACCGGGAATGGTGGTCAGGCGCTTGCCACGCATGCCGGCATGCACCGTCGCGCCCAGCAAACCTTTCGCATAGGGATGCAAGGGGCCGGCCATCAGCGCGCCGACAGGGCCTTCTTCCACCACCTTACCGGCATACATCACCGCCACCCGGTCAGCGATTTCGCCCGCAACGCCAAGGTCATGGGTCACAAATACCACCCCCATGCCAAGCTGTTCCTGCAAGGACCGCAGCAGCAGCAGCACCTGGATTTGCACCGTGGCATCCAGGGCCGTGGTCGGCTCATCCGCCAGCAGCAGCTTGGGCCGGCAGGCGAGTGCCACCGCAATCATGGCGCGCTGGCGTAGCCCGCCCGATAATTCATGCGGATAGGCCGAAAGCCGGCGCTTGGCGGAAGGGATTTGCACCAATTCCAGCAATTCCAAGGCCCTGGCATCGGCAGTTCTGCGGCTTGCACCCTCATGGCGCTGCACGGTTTCCGCGATTTGCCGCCCGATGGTAAAAACCGGGTCGAGCGCCGTCATGGGTTCCTGAAAGATCATGGCCACATCGCGGCCGCGGAAATCAGCCAGGCGGCCCTCATTCATGGCCTGCACATCGCGCCCGCCCACCTTAATCTCGCCGGTAACTTTCGCGGTTTTAGGCAGCAGCTTCATCAGCGCCCGCAGCGTGACCGATTTGCCAGAGCCTGACTCACCTAGGATGCAAAGCACCTCCCCAGCCGCGAGGTCCAGGTCAACGCCATTGACGGCATGCACGGTGCGATCGCGCGATTCAAACTTCACATGAAGGTCGCGCAGCCGGATCAGCGGCGCCTCAGGCGTTGGTTTCAAAGCCGCGCTCATGCCGCGATCCCCCCGGCCTGGCTATGGCCACTTCCGGGCAAAGCCATTTGGCAGGCGGCAGTGTGGCCGGGGCTCAGGGTTGCGGCCACTGGCGGGATTTCAGCGCAAATCGCCTCGGCATGCGGGCAGCGGGTGCGGAAACGGCAGCCGGAAGGCGGGTTCACCGGATTGGGCGGATCGCCCGTCAGCGGCGGTTCGGTCCGGCGCTGCGAAGGGTCCATGGAAGGCCGCGATGCCAAAAGTGCCCGGGTATAGGGATGCCCCGGGCGGGCATAGATCTCATCCACCGGGCCTTCTTCTACGATCTGGCCCAGATACATCACCAGCACGCGGTCACTGATGTATTGCACCACATTCAGATCATGGCTGATGAAAACATAAGTCAGGCCGAAGCTTTCCTTGAGGTCCACGAGCAGGTTCAGGACCTGCGCCTCCACGCTTTTATCAAGCGCCGAGACCGGTTCATCCAGAATGACCAGGCGCGGACGGAGCGCCAAGGCGCGGGCGATATTCACCCGTTGGCGCTGACCGCCCGATAATTCATGCGGGTAGCGCCGGGCGAATTGCGCGGGCGCGAGGCCAACCGCGGCCAGTAATTCCCGCGCCCTTTCGCGCGCTTCCGCTGCCGGCACGCCATGCACTTCGGGGGCGAAGGCGATGGTGTCTTCAATCGGCAGGCGGGGGTTCAATGAGGCATAGGAATCCTGAAACACCATCTGCACCTGGCGGCGATAATCCTTCAGCGATATCCCGCCGCCCAGATCATCCCGGCCAACCGCATCGCCATCAAAGATCATCTCGCCCGCGCCGGGGTCGAGCAGGCGCATCAGCAGGCGCGCGGTTGTGGATTTGCCGCAGCCGCTTTCGCCCACAATGCCCAAGGTTTCACCTTTGCGGACGGTAAGGGAGACACCATCAACCGCGCGAACCTCCCCCATCTGGCGGCCGAAAAGGCCGCCCCGGATGGGAAAATGCTTCACGAGGCCTCGGGTTTCGAGCAGAGGCTGAGCGGCGCCGCCGCGATCTGGGGCAGGAGGGGGCAATACCATGATCCTCGATAAGCAAACCCTATGCCGCCAGAGGAAGGCATCCGACCGGCTTTTGGGCGATTTTTCGCCTAAAATTTAGTCATAACGCCATTCGCTTTGCAAATT
>JBILPX010000163.1:0-6947 GCA_044373565.1 Roseomonas sp. | reverse complement strand
CTTCCTGGAAGCTGAGCGCAAGGGTCTGTTCCGGCGCCTATTTGGTGGGAGGGCTGCGTAATGTCTTGGCTCGATTTCTTCCGTGGCCAGCGCAAGGATGATAGCGCCGTTGCCGCCAAGGAAAGGCTTCAGATTGTGCTGGCGCATGAGCGCATTGGCCGCAATCGGGAAGATTTCCTGCCGAAGCTCCAACAGGAATTGGTGGCGGTTGTCGCGCGCTATGTCGCGATTGATCCCAGCAAGGTGAATGTGCATCTGGATCGCGGCGGGGATATGTCCACGCTTGAGATCGAGATTGAACTGCCCGCACCTTCCGCAATGCGGATCGCAACGGCGCGCTAACACTAAGTCAAAAGGGTGCTGCTCGGAGTATTTTCAAGCCAAGTGGAAACACTTGGCGGCTCGGAAAATACGACCAAAAATATTTTCATACGTGTCCAGTGAACGAATGTTCACGGGATACGTATCACCGCCCTTCCTGCCGCCAGGCCAGCACCACGGTGCCGAGCAATAGCAACAGCGCCAACCAAGGCGGCAGCAGCGGCAAGGCGGAAACACTGATCACGCTGTGATCCGCATTGCGCCTGAGCCCAATCCAGCCCGCGCCCGCGAAATCACGCCCCGCCGGCACCATGCGCAATTCGGGCAGTGCCGGCGCCGCTTCCTGTCCCAGCCAGCGTAGCGCGCCTCGGCCCTGCACCAGCGGGCGCAGCTTTTCGCCATCCGCGCGCAGATCGGCGATTTCCAGCGGATTGGCGACCGCGGCGGCGGCGAAAGCCACGCGCTTGCCATCCCCCACCTGCCATACCCCCGGCATGCGCGCCGCAATATCGGCAATCGAGCGTCCGCCGCCCGCTTCTTCCAGCCGCACCGTACTGCGCGTGCCATCAGGCGCGGTGATGGTCACTTCGGGCGCTGGTACCGCTTCCATGCTGCGCCTGGAAATCGCCATCCGCCCGGCTTCAATCCGCGCCGTCAAATCTTCTTCTTCCAGGGTGGTTTCGCGCATCAGCCAATGGGCGATGCGGCGCAGCAATTCTTCCTGCGGGCCACCGCCATCATGCCCGCGCCCCCATAGCCAGATATGATCTGACATCAGCAGCGCCACACGTCCTTCGCCGACACGATCCAGCACCAATAAGGGCGAGCCTTCGGGGCTTTCCATCACTGCCACGCCGCCACGCGCCTCACCGCGCAGCCAGCGATACCAACGGCCCCAGCTTGCCTCCGCCGCCGCAGTATTCGCCCCAGCCAGCGCCTCAGTCACTGGATGCCGCGCCCCAAGCGCGCTGATGCGCGGGCGAAACGGCGCATCCTCCACCCCCGCCCCGCGCCCAATGGGCCGCGCCGGCAGCACCTGCGACAAAGGCGTGAAGGCCAACGATGTGGGGCCCGCGAATTCCGGCCCGACACTCATCAACAACGCCCCACCCGCGCGCACATGATCCGCAATGTTACGCATATAGGCCGGCGGCAGCAGGCCGCGATTGGTGAAGCGGTCAAACACAATCAAATCGAACTCTCGCAGCTTTACCTGGAACAACTCACGCACCGGAAAGGCAATCAGTGCCAATTCATTGAGCGGCGTCAGATCATCCTTCTCCGGCGGGCGCAGAATGGTGAAATGCACCAGATCCACATTGGGATCAGCCTTCAATAGCCGCCGCCAAGCGCGTTCGCCGGCATGCGGCTCACCGGAGACCAACAGCACGCGCAGCCGATCCCGCACGCCATTCACCGTGACCACCTGGCGGTTATTGAGCGGGCTAACCTCTCCGGCGCGGGGCTCTGCCTCCAACTCAATCACCATCGGCCCACCGCGGGCGACGGGGACAGAAATCGCGTGCTCACGCCCAATCGGGATTTCCTCACGCCGCGCAGCACCGCCATCGCGGCGGATAATCAGCCCGGCATTGCCACCAGCCGGCGCGCCCAAATCCTCGATCACCACGCGCAATTCCACCTGCTGGCCAACAATGCCAAAGCCAGGGGCCGAGACCAGGCGCAGGCGCCGATCAACCTCCCCAGCGCGGCCAGGCAGCAACACATGAAAAGGCGCATCAAAGGGCAGCAGCGCCGGCGCATCATGCACCTGGCCATCCGTCAGCGCGATCACGCCCGCAAGCCGCGCCCGCGGCACATCCGCCAAGGCCGCCCCGAGCGCCGAAAATAGTGCCGTGCCACGCTGGCCGGCTTCCGGCACCTCCACCACCCGCAAATCAAGCGCTGGCAGGCGCGCGGCCCGCGCTTCCAAGGCGGCGCGCGCTGCGGCAATGCGTTCAGCCCGATCAGCAATCTGCGTGCTGTCACTACGGTCAACGGCCAGGATGGCTATATCGGGGCGGGTTTCGCGTTCTTCACGGAGCAAACGTGGATTACAAAGGGCGCCCAACAGGATCACCGCCGCCAGCGCCCGCCACCAGATGCCGCGGGCGCGCTGATAAAGGCCATAAGCCAGAAGGGTCAGAGCAAGGGCCGCGAAAAGCGCAAGCAGCCAAAGCGGGAGGCGAGGGAGAAAATCTATATAGGCAAGATGCTGGGTCATGGCTGAGTAAGCCGGGGGCGCTGCCCCCAGACCCCCCGCCGGGGTGCCGGCTGGCGAAAGCCAGCCCCGCGCGCAGGGTTGGTGTGGCGGCTGCGCGCCAAACCAAGGCGGGTTACCCCGGACCCCGCCGAGACGGGCACGAGATTAGGCGGCGGTGCTGCCGACCAAACGCCATGTTGGGTCAGCATTGGCCAGGTCACGCTGGAAGGTCCAGACATCGGTCAATTCCGTTACCGCTTCCGCACCGGAAATAATGGAACCATCACGCGACTGCACCAGATTGATCTGATCCGTCACCAGGCGCACAGTGATTTCGGCGACACTGCCACGCAATTCGGCAGCCTCGATCCCGCTTTCCTCAACGCTGCGGAGTTCAGTGCGCTGGGTTTCGCCGGCAGCCTCACGCGCGGAAATTGCCTGGTCAAAGCCGGCATAAGCCTCCTCAGACAATAAAGGCTTCAGGGCGGCGCGATCACCACGGGCGAAAGCTTCCACAATCATGCCAAAGGCCGTCTCCGCCCCATCCAGAAAACGGTTCGGATCAAAACTGCGATCGCGCTTCTGAATCTGCACCAACGCCTCACCCACCGGGCTGCGCGGATCAGGAATGACCCGCCGAGACCCGCCCTGGGCCGGCTTGGCGCCAATCTCGACCTCGGTCGCAGGGCCACGCGCGGCCGGCACCGGTGCGGCTTCGGGCTGAGCCTGACGCTCAAACCCCGTCCGGCGGCCAAGCACGCTCCGCAGCCGCAGCACCAAAAAGGCCGCAACCATCGCGAAGAGAATCAGATCTATCGGCAAGCCACCCATGTTTTTGCTCCTTAGCCCTTTATCTAGGGTGCCATAGCCCCCAGGGCAACGCTTCGATCATGCCAAGCCGCAACGGAATCACCCGACCATCCTTGCCATTGCCCAAAAACAAGGCCGGTTGCGGCCAGCCGACGGCCTCGCTAGATCAAACACCGTTCAAACAAGGGTGATGAATGTGATTCTGCTTCGGCACGGGCAAAGCGAATTCAACCTGCTTTTCACCCAAACCCGCAAAGACCCAGGGATTATTGACCCCAAGCTGACACCACTTGGCGAGACTCAGGCGGAAGAAGCCGCCGAGGCACTTGCGCATGAGGGCATCAGGCGCATCATCGTCTCCCCCTATACCCGCGCTTTGCAGACTGCCCTGCCGGTGGCGCGGCGCCTCAAACTGCCGCTGACCGTGACGCCAACGGTGCGCGAACGCTACGCCTTCAGCTGCGATATCGGCCGGCCGGTGGCGGAACTGCGGCTCGATTTCCCCCATGTGGTGCTGGACCATATTGACGAAATCTGGTGGCCGCCGGTGGAAGAACCCGCCGAACAGGTGATTGATCGCGCCCAGTTATTCCGCGACGAAATGGCCGCGCTTCAGGATTGGTCCCATACCCTTGTTGTCTCTCATTGGGGCTTCATCCTGGCCTTCACGGGCAAAAGCGTCATGAATGGCCAAATGCTGCGCGTGGACCCGACCGAAGCACCCCCCGCGGAGATCATCTGGAAGCATTGAACGGGGAGCTTCGCAGATCTCTACCCAGTTTCCAGCCGATAGCCGCCCGCATCGGTCAGGAGAATCCGCGCCTCGGCAGGGTTGGGTTCGATCTTCTGACGCAGCCGATAGATATGCGTCTCCAGCGTATGGGTCGTGACCTTGCTGTTATAGCCCCAGACTTCGCTCAGCAGGATTTCACGTGAAACGGGCTGCCCACCGGCGCTGAGCAGGAAGGTCAGGATCGCCGTTTCTTTTTCCGTCAGGCGAATTTTCCGCCCACGCTTCGGTTCCCGCAATAGCTTGGCGGCAGGGCGAAACTCATAAGGCCCGATGACCGAGGCAGCATCTTCACCCTCGCTGGAACGCTGGATGTGTGCGCGCAGCTTGGCCAGTAAATCCTGCATTCTGAGGGGCTTGATAATGGCATCATTTGCCCCGGCATCCAGGCAGCGCAGCAGTTCTTCTTCCCCCAAAGCCCCGGCCAGCATGATGATGGGTACGCGCATGCCCGCACGGCGCAGCTTGGCGCAGAATTCGCGCGCCGAGCCGTCTGGCAGCCCAAGTTCAAGCAGAATGGCAGCAAAACGGGCTCCATCGGCGCGGATCAGTGCCTCAGCCGCCGCAATGCTGGCAGCGCCCAGGGCAGCGAATTCGCCCCCAAAGGCCAATTGCTCAGCCAGGCTGGCCCGAAGCCTTTCATTATCATCCACGATCAACACGGGATGCGGGGGGGTCATCAGCGGCGAGCCTCGTTCTTC
Source organism: Roseomonas sp. (assembly GCA_044373565.1). Taxonomy (GTDB): domain Bacteria; phylum Pseudomonadota; class Alphaproteobacteria; order Acetobacterales; family Acetobacteraceae; genus Neoroseomonas. The sequence goes on along the minus strand of JBILPX010000163.1, from coordinate 2,122 downwards.
TGTCCTGGAGCCCGGCCGCGATGGATGCAGCGCTCCGTTTTGAGGCGCTTAGAATGCCACCCGTCACGGCTTGGCCGCAAGATATCCCAAGCAGGGGTGGACCCGTGGTGCGGTTCCTGCGGGCCGGGGGGTCGCAAAGCGCCGTATCAGTGCCACATTCACGCTGGCTTAATAAGCGCGTATTGGAACCCCATCACATGTCCTTGCAAGGTGGCCTTTTGCCCCAAAGCCCAGAACTCGCCCCCGATCCGCGCCGCCTGGCCATGCGCGGCGTGCATCGCGCCATTTCCGATCTGCGCCGCGGCACCCCGGTGCTGATCATCGAAGGAGAGGTGGCCTTACTGGTTGGCGCGGCGGAAACGCTTGGCGCTTCGGGCCTTGCCGATATCGCCTCAGGCGGCTTGGCGGCGCCAGTGTTGCTGCTTGCCCCCACGCGCGCAGCGGCCTTGCTGCGCCGGCCGGTGACCCAGGCCGAGGATCAAGCCGTGGTGGCGCTGCGCTTGCCCGCTTCGGCCCTGGACTCCGTGAGGCTGCGCGGCTTCGCTGACCCCACAGCCGAAAGCCTGCTGCCAAATGAGATGGAGCAACTTTCCCCGCCCCCACTCGCCGGCGCGGCCCTTGCCCTGGCCAAGCTTGGCCGGCTTTTGCCGGCGCTGGTGGTTGCCCCCGCCATGGCTGGCGTGGCTGAGCGGCTTTCGCTGCTGCGTGTGCCGGCTGAGGATGTCTTGAGCTACCCGATCAGCGCCGCTGCCAGCCTGAAGCGCGTGGCGGAAGCCCGCGTGCCGCTGGAAGATGCGCCGGAAGCGCGCATCATCGCCTTTCGTGCGGCTGATGGCGGGATTGAGCATCTGGCCATTCTGGTGGGCGACCCGGAAGCAAGTGCAGCCGCTGGGCAGGCGCCTTTGGCGCGCGCCCATTCCGAATGCTTCACGGGTGATCTTTTGGGATCGCTCCGCTGCGATTGCGGCCCGCAGCTACGCGGCGCCATCAAGCGCATGGCGGAAGACCCCGCGGGCGGTGTACTGCTTTATCTGGCGCAAGAAGGCCGAGGCATTGGCTTGGTGAACAAGCTGCGCGCCTATACAATGCAGGATCGCGGGCTTGATACACTTGATGCCAATCGTGCGCTTGGCTATGGCGCGGATGAGCGGAACTTCCTGGTGGCGGCGACCATGTTGCGTGAGATTGGCATGACAAGCGTGCGGTTGCTGACCAATAACCCAGACAAGATCTCCGGCCTTGCGGCGTGTGGGATTGATATTGTGGGCCGTGAAGCACATCAGTTTGATCCGAATGGCGTGAATGACGCCTATCTGGACACTAAGGCGCGGCGCTTCGGCCATATGTTGGGTTAGGCGATGAAGCCGGGCCGGAGCATTTTCAAGCCAAGTGGAAACACTTGGCGACTCGGAAAATGCGACCAAACACAAAGCTAGACCATGTCTGTTGAGCGGATGCGAAACGGACATGGGCTTGCGCAGCTTGGCCTGGATGGGCTGCTACGCTTTCAGGGTGGTATTTATCGTTGCGCTATCGGCAAGGGCGGCCGGCGTGACGATAAGCACGAAGGTGATGGCGCGACACCGATAGGATTATTGCCGCTTCGTCGCGTGCTGTATCGCGCGGATCGTCTGGCACCGCCGCGCGGGTCCGTACCTGTCGCCCCCATCGCGCCGGATGATGGCTGGTGTGATGATCCGACGAACGCCGCTTACAATACGCAAATCCGCCTACCGCATCCGGCACGGCATGAAGAACTTTGGCGCGCTGATGCGATTTACGATGTGATTGGCGTGTTGGGTTGGAATGATGCGCCGGTCGTGCGTGGGCGCGGAAGCGCGATTTTCCTGCATGTGGCCCGGCCCAACTTTAGCCCAACCGAGGGTTGCATTGCGCTGGAGCAGCGCGATTTCTTGCGGGTACTGGCCGAAGGCCTGACCGCGATTGAGGTTTTGGGGTGACATGCACGACATCAGGTGTTGCCACCTGATGTCGTGGCAAGGTGTGATGTTCAGCTTCTGACCAGGTTGCAGCCGCCCTCATTCAAGGGACGGAAGGCCTTATCGGCTTCGGTTGTTTGCAGCAGCTTGTAGTAATCCCACGGGCCGCGGCTTTCTTCGGG
>JBILPX010000162.1:0-7011 GCA_044373565.1 Roseomonas sp. | reverse complement strand
CCCAAGGGGAATTGCCGTTGGAAGCGGCTGTGATGCAGCCCGCGCCACCTTCGGCCAGGATCCGTTGCAGGAATTCATCGCTACCGGAATAAACCTCAAACCCATCCTTGGCGAAGGCCTGCACCATGGCCTGCATATTGGCGTAGTCGCCGGAGGAATCCTTGACACCCTTGATGGTGCCGGGGAAAGCCTTGATCAGGCGTTCCAGCAACGCCAAGCTGAAAGGCACCGCGGATTGCTGCGGGAAGTGATAGAGATACACTTTCACACCGCCGCCAATGCGGTTCAGCACTTCCGAGAAGAAGGCGAACAGCCCATCATCGGAAGGACCCTTATAGTAGAAGGGCGGCAGCATCAGCACGCCGGGACAGCCGGCATCGCGCGCATGCTTGGTCAATTCCACGCTATCCATCAGGCTGGCGCAGCCCGTGCCCGGCATCATGCGTGCCGCCGGAATGCCGCGCGCAATCAACCCTTCCAGAATGGCCTTGCGTTCATGCAGGCCGAAGGAATTTGCCTCACCGGTCGTGCCCAGCACGCCAAGCCCGGTGCAGCCATTGGCCAGCAACCATTTGGCATGCGCCGCCATGCGATCCAGATCGGGGGTCAGATCTGGCTTCATCGCTGTCAGCACGGCAGCATTTACGCCGCCATAAATCGCGTCTTTCATCGGGGGCTTCCTTCGAAAAGCTTGTGGGGCCTTCGTCGCGCGGAACGCGCGCTCCGTCAATCAAACAGGCGGATAACCCCGTCAATCAGGCACTTTTGTCTTCCGCGGCATCATTCCTGGCCAGCGCACCACGTGATCTTCCAGCGCCCCCGCCCCGCGTTCATCAATCGCGCGCCCGCGCACGGAAACCCCCGCACGATGCACGCTCTCCGGATTGCCCGAGACCAGCGGGTGCCACCAGGCCAAATCCCGCCCCTCGGCCACCATGCGATACGCGCAGCTTGGCGGCAGCCAATCAATGGCGGCGAGTTTCTTGGGGGTGAGTTTCACGCAATCCGGCACGCGCTTCTTGCGCCCGGCATAGTCAGAACATTGGCAGCTATGCAGGTCCAACAACCGGCACGCTACTTCCGTATAGGCCAGCGCATCGGTTTCCTCATCGCGCAACTTATGCAGGCAGCAACGCCCGCAGCCATCGCACAGGCTTTCCCATTCTGCCCGAGACATCTCGGCCAGCGTCTTGCTTTTCCAGAAAGGCGTTTTGTCAGTCACGCCGTGTTGCAGACGAAAAAAAGCCCCTCAACGCCGATTGGCGGGCGGTGGCGCCAGGTTTTCCGTCTGCACACGGCCCGGCACTGCACTGCCTGAGGTGGTCGCACCAGATGGCGCAGGCGCGGCAGAACTACCACCACTTCCGGCCGCCCCTAGGCGCATCAGCGCGCCGCGCAGCGGATCACTGCCGGGGTTATGCACTTCCATCGCCACCACCACACCCCGGGGGCCTACTTCGCGCCCGAAATAGGCGCGCATCTTGGCGCTATCGGCGGAAAGCAGCGCGCCATCCAGGGTGATACCGGCAAAAAGCCCGCGGGTTCTGCCAAGGGTTACAATATCCGCCCCCACCGCTGCCGTGGTCGCGCCTTGGATGCTGCGCCCAAGTGTCGCGAAAGCGAGCCCCGCTTCAGCGCCGAATTTGAACTGACTGTCCAGAATGGCATTCAGCCCCTTCTGGGTCATGATTAGCGAAATCACCTGGGCATCCTGCAAGCCGGCCTGAAACCCGAAGCTGCCACCCACCAGGCTGTAAAAGGCGGGGGAGGACCAGGAACCGCCGCCATCGCGCGCGGAAAGGACGCAATCGCCAAACTCACCGCCCACAATGAAGCCGGCGCGGAAGATCCGCGGGCAGATCAAAACTGCCTTGGCATTGCGGAGCATCGCCCGCGCATCGCCGGTATTATCCGCCGACCCCATCATTTCCTGGAGCGTGAGTGTAGCGCGGTCCACCAATGCCTGTTCTTCGGCCTGGGCGCGGGCGCTGCCGGAAAAGCCAAACAAGGCAAGGAGCAAGACGCTGAAAAGCATGAAAGGGCGCATGAGAAACATTTTCCAACCCGTTGTTTCGTCAGATTCTATACCAAGGAGGCGAGTCAGGGGAAGGGTTTCTTAAGGGCCTCGGGTCAAACCTCTGCCGGCGGTGGGGTCCAGGGTTCCTCATTGACGGATGCCACGCGCCAATCGAGCCCGTGTTTTTCAATCCGCGTCAGGGACAAGTTCTTGATGCTGAACACCAAAGCCTGATCGGGCGAAAGCCCCATGGCATGGGACAAAGCAGCGCGGATGGACCCGCCATGGGCCACAATCACAATATCCTGGCCTTCCAAAAGCGTCGCCAGGCGTTCCAGCACCCCGGCTACGCGGGCTTGCACTTCCCGAAAACTCTCCCCGCCGGGCGGGTGTTCTTCCCCGGCATGGGGCCAGAAGGGATGCGCGGGGCGGGTCAGCAGCGCGGGCAAGGCCTCATGCGGAATGCCCTGCCAATCACCGAGATGCTGTTCGGCGAAATCGGGCTCCGTCTCCAAACCCGCATCCGGATAGCCCGCTGCAAAAACCGCTGCTGCGGTTGCGCGCGTGCGGGAAAGATTGGTGACAAACCAGCGCGCTGGCTGTGGCAGCCGATGCGCCAGCCAGCGATAGGATGCTGCTTCTTCCTGAAGTGCCAGGTCACAGAGCGCCACATCCATGCTGCCATAAAGCACCGCGCGGGCCGAGGGTTCCACCAGCGCATGCCGCACCAGGAAAAATCGCGTCGGCGTCACGCTGGCGCATCCACGGCATGGGAAATCAGATCATTCAGCGTGCAGATTTCCAAGGCCGCCTCATGCGTGGCTTCCAGCAGCACGGGCGGGGCGAAGCCGGCGCGGCGCGCTTCTTCCCAACGCGCGGCGCATAGGCACCAGCGATCCCCGGCAGAAAGCCCGACAAAGCCATATTCCGGGCGCGGTGTGGAAAGATCATTTCCCGCTGCCTTACTGAATTCTAGGAACTCAGCGCTGACTTCCGCGCAAACCACATGCAGGCCGATATCCTCGGGGCCCGTATTGCAGCAGCCATCACGGAAAAACCCCGTCAGTGGTGCCACGGAACAGGGCAGCAAAGGCCCGCCCAGCACATTGCGCTTGCCGGCCTGATTTGAGGCCGGCTTCAGCCAATCGAAGCTACCACTCATGCTGCGGCACGAATGGCGGCTGCCTTCACATCCTCACCCACTGCATCGGCATAGGTGGCGAAATTCGCCTCAAACCGCGCGACCAAATCGCGTGCCGTGCGGTCATAAGCGGCCTTATCGGCCCAGGTATCGCGCGGGTTGAGCATTTCACTCGGCACGCCGGGCAGCGCCTTTGGCACCATCAGGCCAAAGAAGGGATCACGCACGAAGTCAACGCGGGCCAGGCTGCCATCAAGCGCGGCACGCAATAGGGCGCGCGTGACACCGATGGGCATGCGGTTGCCGGTGCCATAGCCACCGCCGGTCCAGCCGGTATTCACCAGCCAGCAATCCGCGCCGTGGCGCGCCATCAAATCCGCCAGCATCCGGCCATAGACTTCCGGGCGGCGCGGCAGGAAGGGCGCGCCGAAGCAGGTGGAGAATGTCGCCTGCGGTTCTTTGCCCATGCCCTTTTCCGTGCCCGCAACCCGCGCCGTATAGCCCGACAGGAAGTGATACATGGCCTGCGCCGGGGAAAGCTTCGCAATCGGTGGCAGCACGCCAAAGGCATCCGCGGTCAGCATCACCACATTGCGCGGCAGGCCGGCGGCACCGCTTTCGACGATGTTCGGAATATAGGGCAGCGGATAGCAGGAACGGGTGTTTTCCGTGAGCTTGCCATCATTCAGGTCAAGCCTTCCCGCTTCATCAGCGATGACATTTTCCAAAACGGTGCCGAAGCGATGCGACGCATCCCAGATTTGCGGCTCGGCCTCACGGCTGAGTTTGATCACTTTGGCATAGCAGCCGCCTTCAAAATTGAAGACGCCGGCATCGGACCAGCCATGTTCATCATCGCCGATCAAATTACGTTCCGGGTCGGATGACAGCGTGGTCTTGCCCGTACCGGAAAGCCCGAAGAACAGCGCGACATCGCCCTTGTCGCCGACATTGGCGCTGCAATGCATGGGCAGCACGCCCTTGGCGGGCAGCAGCCAATTCATGACGGTGAAAATGCTTTTCTTGATTTCCCCGGCATAGGATGTTCCGGCGATCACAATGGTTTTCGCCGCGAAGGAAAGCGCGATCACGGTTTCAGACCGGCAGCCATCGCGCGCCGGGTCCGCCTGGAATTCCGGCGCATGCAGAATGGTGAAATCGGGTTGGAACCCCGCCAATTCCGCTGGCGCCGGGCGGATGAACATGTTGCGCGCGAACAGCGCATGCCAGGCGTTGGTGGTGACCAAGCGCACGCGCACGCGATGCGCGGGATCGGCCCCGGCATAAAGGTCCTGCGTGAAAAGCTCGGGCTTGGCGCCCAGCCAGCCGCGCACACGGGCAGCAAGGTCAGAAAAGCGTTCCGGCGCCATGGGCTGATTGACCTTCCCCCACCAGATATCGGCGCGCACATCGGGGTCTTCCACCACGAATTTATCCTGCACGGAACGGCCGGTATGGGTACCGGTCACGGCAATAAAAGCGCCATCGGCGGAAAGCCGGCCTTCATTACGGCGTAGAGCCTGCGCAATAAGCGCCGGCGGGGTGAGATTCGCGTGAATGGTTTCAGCCCCGGTCACGCCAGTACCGGCCAAAGCTTGTGCAGCAACATTCATTTAAAGGACACCCCTCCAACCAACCTTCGATATTGCCGCTCAGGCGGCTCGCGCGCGTTCTATCCGGGCTGGTCGCGGCAGAATTGCGGCAGGCTCAGGCTCCGGCGGGGGCTTCCCCGGCCAGGGCCGCCCGCCCCTCCCGCGCTGCGCGAATCAGCACCTTACGCACGGCATCCGCATCGCCCAACGGGGCGGGGAAGGCAAGACGGCGGGATGCCTCGCCATCCGAAATATCGCAGCCATCGGGGTCCACCGTCACCAGCCGCCAGGGCCCGGGGGCACCGCCCAAAAGCCCGGTCGCGATCGCGGCCACGGCATCGGGGTGGTCTTCATTCACATGGGCGATGATCTCGGCCTCGGCCGCCGCCACCGCCGCAACGGCGGCTTCATCGGGCGCCAGCGCGCTGGCCTTGATCCGCACCGCCCGAGCAAAACCGCCTACGAGCAAGGCGCCGCCAATCGTCACGCGCCAGAGCGCGAAATCTCCGAAATCCGCGTAAAGCGCCGCATAGGGATGCACCGCAAGCCAGCGCGCCTTGAGTGCTGGCACCTGATCCGCCGGCACAAGCGCCGCGATCCCGGTCACGGTCACGCGCGGGGCGGTTTGTGGGTTGGGGCCGGTCGGTGCGCCAGTGATCAGCAGGGCGCAGCGCGGATCGGCCTGCAAATGGCGTGTGTGTTCGGACAGTGAGGATAGCAGCATGAGCGGCGAAAGATCCGGCGCGCTGGCCGGCGTGACCAGGCTCGCGAAGGGCTGGCCAGCCTGGCTGGTCGCGAGGCTCGCCGCCCGCCCCGCGCGGGTGAGCCGCCGCGCTTCCAATATGGCATCATACTGTTCCATCGCCCTTCTCCGGCCCGGCTCCTGCCACAATTCAGTGGCACTATAATCTCTGTCGCGGCAAAAGGATGTTTCCGCCGCGTCGGAGTAGCACAGCAATGCCCCAAACCATCGCCCTTGTGGATGATGACCGCAATATCCTCACTTCCGTGTCCATGACTTTGGAACAGGAAGGCTATCAGGTGCGCACCTATACCGATGGCGAAAGCGCGCTTCAGGGCCTGCTGGCAAAGCCGGCCGATCTGGCGGTGCTGGATATCAAAATGCCGCGCATGGATGGCATGGAATTGCTTCAGCGGCTCCGCCAACGCAGCAATATGCCGGTGGTCTTCCTTACCTCCAAGGATGAGGAAGTGGATGAGCTGATGGGGCTGCGCCTCGGCGCCGATGACTACATCACCAAGCCCTTTTCGCAGCGCTTGTTGCTGGAACGCATCCGCGCCCTGCTGCGCCGTAATGAAGGTGCCAGGGCAGAAGGTTCAGGCGCCCCGCCCGGCGGCGTGCTGGGGCGCGGCGATCTGATGCTGGATGAGACGAAGCACACCTGCCTGTGGAAAGGCAAACAGGTGCAATTGACCGTCACGGAATTCCTGCTTGTGAAGGCGCTGGCGCTGCGCCCCGGCATGGTGAAGAACCGCGACCAGCTGATTGATGCCGCTTATGGCGAGAATATCTATGTGGATGACCGCACGATTGACAGCCATGTGAAACGCATCCGCAAGAAGTTCCGCTATACGGATGGGGATTTCGACCAGATCGAAACTCTTTACGGCATCGGCTATCGCTACAAGGAAAATTGAGCCGGGCGGAGCATTTTCAAGCCAAGTGACTTCACTTGGCGACTCGGAAAATGCGACCAGACAAACAAGCATTTTCAAGCCAAGTGGAAACACTTGGCGGCTCGGAAAATGCGACCAGACGAACAGGCATTTTCAAGCCAAGTAGTATCGCTTGGCGGACAGGGAAATGCGATCAAAAAACAAGCATTTCAAGGTGGGGCAGAAATTCTCGCCATGACATAGGCGTCCACATAACGACCATCACGTAGTGCATATGCTTGATGCGTTCCCTCGACGACGAAGCCGAAGCGCTTATAGAGATGCAGGGCAGGCGCATTATCTACATAGACCGTCAATTGTATGCGGCGGATGCCGAGCCAATTATCGGCGGCATCCAGCAACGCCACCATAAGCGCCGTGCCAACGCCGCGCCTTACCCAACCATCATGCACGCCCATGCCCAAATAGGCCGAGTGGTGCTGACGACCGCTGAGCCTGCGGAGCCCCGCCTGTCCGATAATCTGGCCCTCAATCGCCGCGACAAGCTCCAGATTCGAAGCTGGCGTATTTTGAATCCAGCCCGCAACTTCATCGACAGAATGAAACGGCACACGCATTGTCCC
>JBILPX010000161.1:0-7080 GCA_044373565.1 Roseomonas sp. | reverse complement strand
AAAGCGCGACGGGATGGAAGCCTGCCAATTGCCGTAAATGCGCCGATTGGCGGCATGGCTGATCACCGCGAAACGCCGCGCGCGCGTGATGCCAACGTAAGCAAGCCGTCTTTCTTCTTCCAAGGCGCGTTCCCCGCCTTCTTCAAGGCTGCGCTGCGAAGGAAAGACGCCTTCTTCCCAGCCTGGCAGAAAAACGCGGTCGAATTCCAAGCCTTTCGCGCCATGCAGGGTCATGATGGAAACGCGCTGGCCTTCCGCCGCTTCATCAATTTCCATCACCAATGAGACATGTTCCAGAAACCCCGCCAGGGTTTCGTAATCCGCCATGGCGCGCAGCAATTCCTTGAGGTTATCAAGCCGCCCTGGCGCTTCCGGGCTGCGATCCTGTTTCCACATATCGGTATAGCCGCTTTCTTCCAAAAGCGTCGCTGCCATCACCACATGGCCTTCATTCGGCAGCATGGCGCGCCAGCGGGCAAAACCTTCCAGCAATTCACCCAAGGCCGCGCGCGCCTTGGCCTGCTTGATCACACCTTTTTCCAGCGCCAGCCCGGCGGCAATCGCAAGCGGCACGGCTTCCGCCCGCGAAAGCGCATGCATTTCCCGCATCGCGGTATCGCCAAGCCCACGCTTGGGCAGATTGACGATGCGTTCAAACGCCAGATCATCCGCGGGCTGCGCCACCACGCGGAAATAGGCCATGGCATCGCGGATTTCCTGGCGCTCATAAAACCGCGCGCCACCCACCACGCGATAGGGAATGCCAAGCGTGATCAGGCGTTCTTCAAAGGCGCGCGTCTGGAAACCGGCACGGATCAGAATGGCGATCTCGCCCAGGCCCTCCCCCGAACGTCGCGCCGCTTCAATGCGCTCGCCCACCATGCGGGCTTCTTCTTCGCTGTCCCAAACTGAGACAACGCGCACTTTCTCCCCATCCGCATCATTGCGCCCGGCGCGCAGAGTCTTGCCAAGTCGTCCGGTATTATGCGCAATCAGCCCGGAAGCAGTGGCCAAAATATGCCGGGTTGAACGGTAATTGGATTCCAACCGCACCACCTGCGCGCCGGGGAAATCCTTTTCAAACCGGAGGATATTTTCAATCTCCGCCCCGCGCCAGGAATAGATGGATTGGTCATCATCACCGACGCAGCAGATATTGTGATGCGCCTGCGCGAGCAATCGCAGCCAGTAATACTGCACCAGATTGGTGTCCTGATATTCATCCACCAGAATATAGCGAAAGCGCCGCTGATAATCGGCCAGCACTTCCGGGTGACCACGCAAAATCGTCACCACATGCAGCAGCAAATCACCGAAATCAGCTGCATTCAGCGCCTTCAGCCGGGCCTGATACGCCGCATAAATGCTGCGCGCACGGCCTGCGGCGTAATCCGTATCCTCGGCCGGCGTGACGGCATCCGGCGTCAGGCCGCGATCCTTCCAGCGTTGAATGATCGCCATCAGCCCCGGCGCGGGCCAGCGCTTCAGGTCAAGATTCTCGGCTTCCATCACCTGTTTCAGCAGGCGCAACTGATCATCCGTATCCAGGATGGTAAAATTAGAATTGAGCCCCACAAGTTCCGCATGGCGGCGGAGCATGCGTGCGGTGAGCGCATGGAAAGTGCCAAGCCATAGCCCTTCCACGGTCTCACCCATCATGGCGCCCACACGTTCGCGCATTTCCCGCGCTGCCTTATTGGTGAAGGTCACAGCCAGCACCTGGGATGGAAACGCCTTGCGGCTGTGCAACAGATGCGCAAACCGCGTGGTCAGCACGCGCGTCTTGCCGGTGCCCGCGCCCGCCAGCACCAAAAGCGGCCCATCCAGCGCTTCCACCGCCGCGCGCTGTTCAGCATTGAGCCGCGCGAGGTAATCAGCCTCACTCATTGGCAGGAACCGATGGAAGCGGCGGAGCAAATGCGCTGGCCATCAAGCCAGCGCGCCCCGCCAAGCTGAGCGCCAGAAAGATTGGTGCCGGCAAGCTCAGCCCCGGTCAGATCGGCGCCGCGCAAATCGGCGCGAAACAGAGTCGCGCGGCGCAAATCAACGCCTTTCAGCGTCGCCCCCGCCAGCACGGCGCGAGTCAAATCCACATTTCGCAGCGAGGCGCCGGTGAGATCGGCATTGGACATATCGGCAAAGCTGAAGCGCGCATCGGCAGCGTCAACGCCGACAAGCTTCGTGCCTACCATGCTGGCGCGCGCGAAGGACGTATCGCGCATGGTCGCGCCGGTCAGGTCGCGCCCGCTCAGGTCAATGCCATCCAGCAGGCAGCGCCGCCATTCCACGCCAGGCGCGGGGGAATCGGCGCAAGCGCCAAGGGCGGGGCCAGCCAGGAGCATCGCTCCAAGCAGGAGGGGAATCTGAGGGAATTTGATCACACGTAGGATATAGAGGGTCTGTCCCGCTGGTCCAACCGCTATGGGCTTGCGAAGCAGCGCCGAAGCGGCAAGCATGGCGCTTGGAAATCCGGGAGGTAACCATGCGCCGCCATTCTTTCGCCCTTGGCCTTTTGGCCCTGCTGCCTTTGCCGGCGGCCGCGCATCACCCGATGGACGGCGCCATGCCGGAAACACTCTGGCAGGGCTTTGCTTCTGGCATTGGCCATCCGGTAATTGGGCTGGATCATCTGGCCTTTCTGCTGGCGGCTGGCGTGCTGGCGGCGGCGCTCCCGCGCGGTGAAGCTTTCAGGGCCATGGCGGGGTTTCTGGTGGCCAGCATGGCCGGGGTGGCGCTGCATTTGGCCGGCGTCGGCTTGGGTGCGACCGAGGCGCTGGTGGCGGCTTCGGTGCTGATGGTGGGGCTGGCGCTGCTGATGGCACGGCGGGTCAGCGCCGGGGCCTTGCTGGCAGGTTTTGCCCTGGCCGGGCTGTTCCATGGCCACGCCTTTGCGGAGGCGGTGATCGGCGCCGAGGCAACACCGATCCTGGCCTATCTGGTGGGGCTTGCGGTGATCCAGGGCGCCTTGATGCTGGGCGCCATGGTGCTGGCGCGGCAGGCCACACGCGCGCGCTGGCTGCGCCCCGCGATGGGGGCGGTGGCTAGTTTTGTGGGGGTTGGGTTTTTGGTGGTGGCGCTGGTGGGTTAGGCGGCGTCTTCAAAGCAAGAGCGCTACAACAAGGGCATCTGGACGGCATCGCCCATGAGTTTTTCAACGCGCAGGGCAGGCTCCCATTCCGCGAAGTACTGGATCATTTGATCCTGCATTGCGCGTTCGTGCTTTTTCGGCAATCCAAGCTTTTGGCAAAGAGCAGCAGAAATAACTGGAAGTATCTTTACAAGACCAGCGTCTCCGCTGCTATCTTTTGCATGTTTGAGCAGGTAAGCAGCGGCAAGCATTTGGAAATTCATCTGACGAATTTCCTCAGTACTTGGCCCGCCAGGCTCACGGAGATCTTCAAAATCGTCCTGCGCAAACATCAACCCGACAAACCCTGGCGGGTTCGTTTCCAGGAGAGTCGCGACTTTGCTGATCGCCTCTGTGGTGCGCTCCACATCGCGCTGCCGTCTCCCAAACCAATTGAACATACGCCAAACCCCGTATAAGCCCGCCCTGTTTTGTACTGTTTGGACCCCGAAGCGGCAAGGAAATTTCAAATAAGCGAACAGAAAGCTATGTTTCCGCGTCAAAACTTGCTCAAAGAGTGTCATTGTTCTCAACGACGCACAACGCAGTTTTCCGAATGGCTGCGCGCGCTGGCTACGCCCGGCGATGGGGGCGGCGGCGAGCTTGGCGGGGTTTGCCTTTCTTGTGACGGCTTTGATCGCCTAAGCCGCCCGCCAAACCACCGGAAACACCTCACTATCCATCGCCGCGCCATGCGGTGGCGCATTCTCAGGCGCGGGCGGACTTTCTATGCCTTTCCGGCGCGTGAACACCGCATCATCGCCGGTCCAGCGTGCGGAAACCGCGCGGCGCCTCAGCTTGCCGCTGCGATTGCCCGGCGCGCCATGCAAAGTCAGCCCATGGAAGGCCACGCAATCGCCGGGCGCCAAATCCCAACCAAGCAAACGATAATCACCCCGATTGCCCTCAACATCCGGCACCGGCAGGAAACGAGGATCATCGGAAGGATGGTCCGCGCTATCGGCAAAGCGCTTCGGCTTGAACCATTCGCCCTTGCGATGGGACCCGGCCACATATTCCACGCCATTCTCCCGCGCCACGGTATCAAGCGGTATCCAAAGCGAACAAACCTGCCAGCCCTCAACCGTCCAATAGGGCTGGTCATTATGCCAGGGCGTTGGTTCTTCCGTGCCTGGTTCCTTCACCAGCACATGCTCATGAAACAGATTGACCTTGCCGCTTTGCATCAGCGCGCCGGCAATGGCAGCGGCGGGGGAATGGCGCAAAAACGCCTCATATTCCGCAATGCGCTGCCAGGAACAGTAATCGCCGAAGAACATGCCGGGCTTGCCTTCCGGCGTATAGCGTTTGCCGAAAGGGCCGGGTTCGCGCAGGTTGCGTTCCACCCCGCCAGCGAGCAGCTCAATCCAATGCGGCGCGAAGGCGCCACGGATCACCACCGCGCCATCACGATCATAATCGGCGATGGTCTGGGGATCGAGGATTTGGGGCATCGCGTTTCTCCTGCACAGGGCAAGAATGTTAGGAGACCGAACCCGTAGCCGTAAAGCCGCGCACGAAGGCTTCCTGCCCTGGGGTTTCAACTGCTCCCTGAAAATAGGCAGCGCGCAGCCAGGTCACCGGGTCGCCCTCAACCGCGCCGGCCATGATGGCAAGGCAGGCCATAACGGTACCGGTGCGCCCAATCCCGGCCTTGCAGCCAATATGATAAGCGCCATCGGGCGCGGCGCGCATCGCCCCCAACATCTGCGCCAATATCGCACGCAAACCAGCCTCATCCGGCACGCCGTAATCCGGCACATCAAGCTGCCATTCGGCTTCCGCTACGCGCACGGCGCCCGCTTCCAGGCAAAGCCCTCGCGCGCCTTCCGGCATGGCATCAAACGGCCCGCCCGAGATGCTGATCAGCTTGCCATCCAAGGGCAATTCAAGCCGGCCGCGCAGCATCAGGGCGCGGCATTTCCGGTGCCATTATCGGCAACCAGCACGGGTTCCAGCAGGCTTTCCGCTTCCTGCTTCAACCGCAAATAGGACCGCACCGAAAAGGGCAACATGCCAAGGTAAACAATGCCCGCCATGGCAAGCGCGCCCCAGGGCTCAGCGAATAACAGTGCCATGAAAAGCCCAACACCCAGCAACAGCGGCAGCACCGCGGCGCGCGGCACCTTGAAATTCTTGAAGGACCAGGTGGGCAGCGTGCTCACCATCAGCCCGCCCACCACGATAAGCACCCCCGCCACCAGCAAAGGGTTGCGCATGATGCTGGCCAGCAGCGGCATTTCGATTTGCGTGAAGAACAGACCGGCGAAAAGCGGAAACAGCGCGCAGCCCGCCCCCGCCGGCGCGGGCACGCCGGTGAAAAAATTATAGGTAAAGGCAGGCTTTGGCGCTGGCCCCACATCAAGCGTCGCGTTGAAGCGCGCCAGCCGCAGCGCGGAACACACGGCGAAAAGCAGCGCGGGGGCAAACGCAATGCCGCGATAATCCTGCAAGGCCCAAAGATACAGCACAAGCGCGGGCGCCACACCGAAGGACAGGAAATCGGCGAGGCTATCGAACTCGGCTCCGAAACGAGATGTCGCCTTCAACATGCGCGCAAGCCGCCCATCCAGCCCATCAATCACGCCCGCCACCACAATCAGCACGGCGGCTTCGGCAAAGCGCGCTTCAAAGGCAGCCCGGATAGCCACCAGCCCGCAGCATAGCCCCAGCATGGTCATGATATTCGGGATCAGGCGATTGAAGGATTGCCCTTCAAAACGAGGCCTCGTGCGCGGGCGAAAGCGTCGGCGCAGCCGGCGTATGCGCCCTGGTTGGCCCATTTCCTTCGGCGTATTCATCACGCCTGCAACTCCGCCAGCACGGTCTCGCCTCCGATCATGGTCTGGCCGACCGCAACCATGGGCTCAACACCCGGCGGCAGATAGATATCCGTACGGCTACCGAAACGAATAATGCCAAACCGATCACCCGCCTGCACCGCATCACCCACCTTGGCATCACAAAGAATGCGCCGCGCGATCAGCCCGGCAATCTGCACCACCGCAATGTCGCGCCCATCGGGCAGGCGCAGTGCAACTGCATTGCGTTCATTCTCATCACTTGCCTTGTCCAGATTGGCGCTCAGGAATTTGCCGTGATGATAGGCAATGCGCGTCACCGTGCCATCGCACGGCATGCGGTTCACATGCACATCAAGCACCGAAAGAAAAATCGCGATGCGCCAGCGGGTTTCCTCGCCCATGCCCAATTCCAACGGCGGCTTGGCCGGCATTACAGACACCACATGCCCATCCGCCGGCGCCAGCACCAGGCCAGGGCGCGCGGGCGGGATGCGTTCCGGGTCGCGGAAGAAGTAAAGGCAGAACAGCGTGAATGCCACGCCGAGCCAAAACAGGAAAGCGCCAAGCAGCGCGCCGCCCAGCAGCGCCACCGCGGCGCCGCCGATGAGAAAGGGCCTCGCCGCCGGATGAGGCCGGGCGAGAACCATGCGAAGACTTTGTCCGAGTGCCATGCAGGTTCGCTTACATTGTTTTTACCAAAATTGCACAAGAATGCCTACCATGGACGCGATCACCCTTGGCCACCTGACCATAGACCCCGAAGGCCGCCTGGCACCAAAGCTGGCAGACCGACCCCTGGAATTCACTTTTGACTGGCGTGGCCGGCGTTGCCGCGCGGAACTCTGCAGCGAAGGGCTGGTGGTGGAAACCGATGCCGCGCGCATCCCCTCCACCGCTGAGGGCCGAGGCCACCGCCAGACCAGCTTCGCCACCCTGGCTGCACTGACACCGGGCTTGCCGGAGGGCTGGCAAATCGGCCTCACGCCCGATCACCGGATTCGCTTTGAAGCGGATTTGGCGCTGGTGCCGCCAACTAACTCACCCGAATTGATCGCGGCGCTGGTGCGCTTTGTGCTGGCGCTTGATCCCTACCTGGACCGGCTGGTGGCAGCCGGCGCCGGCTGGGCGCGGGGCAGCGCAAAGACCTGA